>DASXKV010000064.1 GCA_036496605.1 Gemmatimonadaceae bacterium
CATACACACTCCCCAGCTGATCAGTCGTTAGGCTGCTCGATGTGCTGCCGTGGACGTGGATGACACCGAGGGTCGCGCTCGTTCCGCGGGTGCGGCGAGCACGCCTCCGAGCGTGTGGCGCGACACCGTACCCGTTAGGCAGCACGGGGATGGCGGCGCGGTACACCCGCTCTGGTTGTCTGGTTGTGATCGCTGAGCGTCCGGTCGTCGCAGGGGTGCAGCCAACTGCCGGCAGCGCGGATCGGGGCCCGCGATACACGGTACCGGCCGGCGATGGCTCGCCGGTCAGCGGCTACACGGCTCTGTCCTCTCCCACGGCGCCCACACAGTCCCGCCGATACCCGTAGCGACTTGCGTCTCCAATCGCTCAGAGCAGGCTCCGCATCAGTTGACCGAAGGTCACGGGGAGCGTCTCACACGGCAGCGATCGCGCCTCTCGGCGCTCGGGTCCTGCGGGGAAAGCCCTAACGATGCTGCTGTTTCGGTGCTGCGGGCGCTACGGGTCCTGCGACACGGTCACGCGGGGTTGCACTCAGTGGTCCGCAAGGGGACGGCGAGCTCTCTTGAATGATTTTGCGCGCCAGGTCAACCCGAGTGTTTAAGCCATAACGAGTCAGCCTGGAGTTGTCAAGCCGGAGACGATGTCTCCCGAGGCTTCGATCTGGAGTAGATGAATTCAAGACGCACCAATCATCCACTCACACAGAGCCTCCCATGCGGTCCGCCATGGTCCGCGTCATCTTCGGAGCCGCCGCCGCGCTCAGCGTCGTTGCAGCAGCACCTACTCGTTCGCAACATGACGTCGCCAACGGCGAGGCGAGTGTGAGACGGTCGGCCGATCGGTAACGTCTGGATGTCCGGTCTCCTCGGCGGCATCAAGGCGCTCAAGGACACGTTGCACACCTGGGGCAAGCGGATGGTGCCGCTGTTCTACGGGCGCAACCGGTCCGCCGAGCCCTACACGGCGACCATCCTCGACGAGCTCGAACGGCAGGGGTACGGATGCGCGAGAGAGGCCAATCCGTCAGCGGTTCAGCGCCGTGTCAGCCGTTTCAGTGACCCTTCAGATTCCGGATCACAGCGGAACTCTCCAACGCCGAGATCGAAAGTGAGCGATCCCGAGTCGAGTATCCACTCATCGCCGCCGGAGGAAAGCTATGTCCCTCCTGAACCGATGGCGCCCGAGAAGGCGGCGGCGCTCATCACGAGCTCCTTCCGGGAGGTCGACACGACGCCAGTTCGCCATATTGGCTCGGGCACGATGTTCGATGCGTTTCGGACGAGCGATGACTGGGTCTTTCGATTCCCGCGCTGGGATTGGTGCGGGGACTTGTTCGAAGCAGAGGCGCGCATCCACCAGTTCGTGGCGAAGGTCCTGCCAGCGCGCATTCGTCTTCCGCGGGTCCAGCTCCTCGCCGAGCCTACCGAACGATTTCCCTACGCATTCGCAGGCCACCGCTTCGTTCCCGGAATCGGCGCTGACGCGGTCGACGAAGCGCTCATGCCGACCGTCGCGCGCGAGATCGCGGAATTTCTCGGCGTACTGCATTCGACACCCGGAGCGGTGGCCGAGGCAGCTGGGTTCCGCGAGATAACGATCGACGAGGCGGGCCGCCGTGAGTGGTACGAGCATGGGCTTGCCGTCTCTGCTCAGCTTCGCGGTCTCGATCCCGTAATCGACGATGCAATCGACTGGCTGCGCGCAGCGCCGGTGCCGTCGCCGGCGTTCGGCCCGCGCCAGCTGATTCACAGCGACTTGGCCCCCGAGCATCTTCTCGTCGACCCTGCGACGGGCACGCTTCTCGGCGTCATCGACTGGACCGACGGCTCGATCGGCGACGCAGCGCGCGACTTTGTCTCACTCGTGACGTGGCGAGGATGGCGATTCGCCGAGGAAGTGCTTGCGCTCTATCCGCGGCGTGTCGACGGTGAGTTCCGCTCGCGGCTCCGTTACATGGCGCAGTGGTTGTCGGTGCTTTGGCTAGCGTTCGCGCCCGAGCAGGGCCGAGATCTCGAGAAAGACATTGCGGGCGTCCACAATGCGTTCGCGCCTAACGCGTTTCAGCCATCCGTTTGAGTTGAAAGCACGGGTCCAACGCAAATCGTCGCCGACGAGTGTGCAAAGAGTGGCGGTGTCTGCACTCGAGATCGCGTGTTAGGCTCCCTAAGGCGGACGGTCTGGGAGGAGAATGGTCCCGAAAGCTTTGTAACCAACACCGCGTCAACGCCGAGGGGGCGCCGAATCCTATGACTAGCCAAGTCCCGCCGATCGTGTACGTCCTGCAGCACGCCCGGCCGAAGGAGGATGACGACGAGGATGTGAAACTCATCGGCGTCTATTCCAGTGAAGCCGCCGCCGAAGCGGCGATCCAGCGTTTGCGCGAGCAGCCGGGGTTCTCGGAGTATCCAAACGACTTTCATGTCGATCCATACGAACTCGATGTTGACCACTGGACCGAGGGATTTGGAGTGCCGTGGCCGCCCGAGGAATAAGAAGTGGTAAGAAAGTGGTAATTCTATGGCGAAAGGCCCCGGTGAGGGGCCCTTTCGCTTTCTCTAAGTCGTTATGTCGCAACGGACGGGTGGGATTCGACCCCACGGTACGCTATGAACGTACACAAGCTTTCCAGGCGTTCTCGTTAGGCTCAAGATCCCGACGTGATGTCCTCTTTCATAGTACGGACCGCGTGATCTGCCGGGATCCGATCCTAACGATGTCGTGCTTTGCCGCGCTGAATCCAGACTCGAATCCAGACTCTCGAGTCAGATTTGTGATACACAAGCCTTCTCACCTCGATACCCGATCGGCCACGCGGGTCCAGCGAACTATTGGACTTGGGCGAAGAGGCAGGAGCGTCAACAGCAGTCTTCGCAAGCCGAGCGTCCTCGAACGCCTTCGACACCCTCACGCGCGATGATCGGCACCATCGCGAGCCCTGCAACGGGATCCGCCCACCACCAGCCGATCGCGGCGTTGAGAATGAGCCCGCCGAGCAGGATCGCCGAGAGATAGGCACAGAGCGACGTCTGTTGCGATTCCGCCGCGAGAGCGCCACTCCCAAGCTGAACCGCCAGCTTTCGCTTTGCTCGAGCAAGCAACGGCATCACGACCACAGATAGCGCGGCGATCACGATGCCAGCAATGCTCTCGCGCGGAGCCTCCCGTAGATAGAGAGCTCGAGCCGCATCGATGCCGACATAGAGCGACAGCGCAAGGAATAGAAATCCAATTACGCGAAGGCTCAGTCGCTCGGCGCGCTCGCGCCGCTCAGGATCCGCGTCGGATCTCAGCCGCCATAACGCTGTCAGGCTCGCCGCGACCTCGATGAGACTGTCGAGGCCGAAACCCGTCAGCGCGATACTGCCCGCGAGCGCGCCCGCGATGAGAGCGATGATGCCCTCGAACGAGTTGTAGGCGAGGGTCGCAAGGTTCAGTTGCGCACTCCGTCGAACGAGTGTGTTTCGCGTCGGGGACAGATCAGCAGTCGTCACGAGAGCCTGCACCGTAGTCATTGCTTTGCGCCGCGCGTGGTTTCGGCCATCATCTGCTGATGCATTCGCATGAGCCGCGCAACGCGCGACTGGTGCGCGGGCATCATTGCTTTGGTGCCATCCGGGCCTTGCACGCCATCACCGATGGTCGGCGTTTACATCGTGGAGCCGTCGACGTGCTTCTCCTCAATGCCAAACTCCGGTGACCAGACGATGCGGCCGCGAGATCCTGCAGCGTGTCCTTGGCGAGCCAAGCTTTCTTCAGTGCAATTAACACAGCACTGACGGCCAAACACTGTACTTTGGTCCAACGCACTCGACTAAGTCCGATCATGGTTGTTCCATATCCCAGAATCCCGCCAGTCATCTTTCACATCGGGCCGTTTGCTCTTCGCTGGTACGGTCTGATGTATCTCGTCGGATATCTCGTGGGGTATCGGCTAGCCGTGAAGCGGATCGAACGCGGCGGCAGCGCCCTCACGCGTCAGCAGCTCGATGCGCTCATTGGCTATCTGGTCATCGGCATGCTGATCGGCGCGCGGTTGGTGTACGTCACGATCTACGATCCCGCGGAGTATCGCGCGCATCCTTTGGAGATTTTCGCGCTCAGGCGTGGCGGGTTGTCGTTCCACGGTGCAATACTCGGCATGGCCGTCGCGTGCGCGCTGTCTTCGCGACGTTTCCATCGTTCCATCCTCGAGCTCACCGATACTGTGGCGCTGTGCGGCGCGCCGGGTCTCTTCTTCGGGCGGATGGGCAACTTCATCAATGGCGAGCTGTATGGCCGACCGAGCAACGTCCCCTGGGCGATGATTTTCCCGACGGATCCACTGCACGTCCCACGACACCCCTCACAGCTCTATGAAGGGCTTGCCGAGGGCGTGCTACTGGCAGGCATTCTCTGGGTGCTCGATCGCCGCGCGACGGCGGGAGGGTGGAATCGGCCCGGACTGGTAACGGGAAGCTTTCTCGTCGGCTACGGAATGCTGCGTTTTCTCCTCGAGTTCACGCGCCAGCCCGATGTACAGCTTGGATTCGTGCTCGGCCCCTTCAGCATGGGACAGATCCTGTCAGCGATCATGATCGCTTTGGGCGTCGCGCTGCTGACGTCCCCTGTTCGGCGCTGGACGCAAGCAAAAAGATCCTCGGACAAGCAATAATGATCCTCCTCTAGGAAAGAACGGGAGCGAGTAGTCGCCGAAGAATTTCGCTGGCCTCCTCTGGGGCAAGCGCACCATTACTCTCGAGCTGCCATTGCAGGATGACCACGAACGTCGACGCCACGAACTGGCCGATCAACTGGTCCGGCAGATCGGAGCGGCTGCCTCGCTGGTCGTGAGGAGATCGTTTGAGGACATCGGCAATCCGCCTAACAAGTAGCTTCTTCAGGCGGTGGTGAACGATAGTCCGTCCTCGTGCGTCCAGCCGTTTCCCTGCGGCGAGGTGTCGGTCGATGTGGTCGAACACCCGCCGAGCACACTGGAGCGTTTCGTCTGCGATGGTGCTGCCGCGAGCACCAGTTCTTCCGGCCTCGAGCACGTCCCGAATGCTGCTATCGAGCAACTCCTCCTTATTGCGGAAGTGGCTGTAGAATGTCGATCGCCCGACATCGGCGCGGGCGAGGATTTCCTTGACCACAACTCCCTCGTACGGCTTCTCGTGAATGAGGGATGCAAGCGCCTCGTGCAGACGTGCACGGGTCCTCTGGACGCGTCGATCGGGACTGTTGGTCGTCACTTTCCTTCCTCCTCACCTCAACGATTCCGAACATTCGGCACGAGTCTGTCCATAACTGCACGCCATCTCGCCCGGCGTACCACGTGCTCTGGAATTCATGGGTAATGTTCGATCAAAACTGAAGCTATGCAGTGGCTGGCGAATCGGCATGCCGCGCAGGAGTCCGGGCTGATGACAATTCAGAATGAGTCTGTTCACACGAAGGGTTTGGTGCTGCACTCCCAAGCGCGGTACTACGACCTGCTGGCGTGGCTGCTCACGCTCGGCCGCGAGCGCGCGTTCCGCGAACGGCTCGTGGAGCTCGCTCGCCTGCAGCAGGGAGAAGCGGTGTTGGACGTCGGCTGCGGAACGGGCACGCTTGCCATCGCGGCGAAGAAGCGTGTTGGCCACTCAGGAACTGTCGTCGGCATCGATGCCTCACGCGAAATGATCGAGCTTTCGCAACGAAAGGCCAAGAGAGCTGGCGTCGAAGTCCGATTCGAGACCGCGATTGTCGAGGCCCTTCCCTTTTCTGACGCTTCGTTCGATGTCGTCTTCAGTACACTGATGCTGCACCACCTCCCTCGACCCGCCCGCGAGCAGTGTGCGCGAGAAATACGACGCGTACTCAAGCCAGGTGGACGCGTCCTGGCAGTCGACTTCGCGACCCCTGCACGGCAGCGAAAGGGCCTGCTCGCGCGCTTGCACCGCCACGGACACATGGCGCTGCGCGAAATCATCGAGCTGTTGAGTGGAGCGGCCTTGCAGGTTGAGGAATTCGGTGCGGTTGGAGTGAGCGACCTGCAATTCGTTGCCGCTCGCGTGCCGGATCCTAACGACACTACGACTTCTGCTCTACCGGCCACAGCGCGATCAATGGATCCACTGCCCGCACCGCGCTGGCTCTGGGTTGTGCTGGTGGCCGCGATAGTGATTGCTCATGCTCTTGTCATTGGTCGTGTGACATCGCACATAACGCTTCCGATTGCTTCGGCCGCCACCGTTGTCGTCCTGATCCTGCTAATGCATTCCACGTTCATCGGCATCATTCACACGCTGCTGCGACGGTGGAGGACGCGATGAATCCATTGCGAATCAGTGTCGGCAGGGATGATACACGGCCACGGCAAGCACCGACTCGTCGCGCCTGTTGTGACCGCTCGACGCACTCCTTCACGGACGGGCTTCTGGGTGTGCGGCAATCCCGGTCGCAATGAAAAGCGCAGTAACCCGCGTCGGTGGCGTCAATTTGCCACCTCAATTTGCCACCCGAATTTCGCAGCAGCCAAAAGCACGAAAGCCCCACCGAGTCGCAAGACTCAGCAGGGCTATGGGTTAGAACGGACGGGGTGGGATTCGACCCCACGGTACGCTATGAACGTACACAAGCTTTCCAGGCGTTCTCGTTAGGCTCAAGACCCCGACGTGATGTCCTTTTTTGATAGTGCGGACCGCGTGATCTGCCGGGATCCAAATGTACCGATGTCGTACTTTTCAGCGCCGAATCCAGACTGTCGAGTCAGAATTGTGATGCACAAGCCTTCGTCGGCGAAGGAGAGCTGATGCTCGCGCGATTCTTCGCCTGCTCGATGATCGCGCCCAGGCGCTCGAGCACAATCCCGACACGAGCGATCGGCCGCTTCCTGCCCTCACCGACATCCGTTGGAGTCGACTCGGCCACCGGGGTGCGATAGATTCGTCGGCGGCACGACGAAGCACAACCAGGGTTTCTGTGGTCGACACCGATGCTCGGCTGGATCGGCCTCTTGCTGCGTGGAAGCCGTCCGACTTCGTGCTTCAGCACGTTCACCGCGACGGTGAATCTGACTTATCCCGGGATCACGTAAGGGTAGCTGATGCGAACCGACATCTGCGCGATGGCAAGCCTGTCGCTCATGACGATGAGCATTGCCTCGACGTCTGCTGCGCAGACGGTCGCCGGGCGCGTGCTCGATCGCCAGAGCAAGCGACCATTACGCGAGGTCACGGTAGTGCTGCTCGCCGATACGGGAAAGTCGTCGCACGCGGCTGTGCGTGCGACAACCGATAGTTTAGGAATCTTTTATCTCAACGCGCCGTCGCCGGGCGTTTATCAGCTTCTGTTTGCGACGGCGAACGATACCCTGCTGAGCGGTTACGTGGCGCTCGGGCAGGACGAGGTGGCGCAGCGCGAATTCTTGCTCGACACGCACGTGGCGGAGCGGGCCTACTTCGAGTTCCAGGTGACGCGCCAAGTGCAGCCATCGCCGAACAATCGGCCTCCGAGGTACCCCGAGGCGTTGCGTAGTGCCAACATTCAAGGCGAAGTGCTGGTGCAGTTCATCGTCGACACCACCGGCAAGCCGGAGATGAACACCTTTAAGGTATTACGGTCGACGCACGTGGCATTTCTGACAGCAGTGCGCAGTGCGGTGCCGGACTACGAGTTCGAGCCAGCGATGATCTTAGACAGAAAGGTGCCGCAGGTCGTACAGATGCCGTTTCACTTCTGCCTCAACGGAGGACCGAACCCGTTCGCTCGACCGGATACAGGGCGCCTCTGGGCGGCGCCTCCCCTTCGTCCCGGCGTTTGTCCGTAGGCATTCGGTAAATCGGAGGGGCGACCATGCGAGAAAGCTACGCGCTCGGATCGAATCCAGACGCCTAACGAGCAGCTCCGCGAGACGCAAAACCCCGTCGAGTCCCGTGGTCAGCGCGAGCGCGAGGCGGGCGTGAAGTCACGACTCTATCGCTGGCTCGCCGTGCTTCCGCCGTTAGGCCTCCTGGCCGGCGTGCCGTTCGTGAACCGTCCCCGCCCTCTGGTCCTCGGCCTGCCTCCGCTCATGGCGTGGATCATCCTCTGGGTACTGGTGACGCCGATCGTGTTGGGCGTGATCTTCGCGCTCGACCGCGTCCACGAGTCGTGAACCCGGCGCTCCTCGTCATCGTCGTCTTCTTTGTCGTCGCCATCGGGCTTGGTCTGGCGGCGCGACGTGGACGCGAGATGAGCCTCGAGCAATGGAGCCTCGGCGGCCGAGGCTTCGGAACGATCGTCGTGTTCCTCCTCATGGCCGGCGAGATCTACACGACGTTCACATTTCTCGGCGGAAGCGGATGGGCATACGGCCAGGGCGCGCCGGCATTCTATATCCTCGCCTACATGCTCATCGCGTACACGATGTCGTACTTCCTGCTGCCAGTGATCTGGCGCTACGCGAAGGAGCAGCAACTGCTGTCGCAGGCAGACTACTTCGTGCGCAAGTACGACAGTCCAGCGTTAGGCGTGCTCGTTGCCGTAGTGAGCGTCGTCGCCTGCGTCCCCTATCTGGTGCTGCAGTTGAAGGGTCTCGGTATCATCGTCAGCGAGGCGTCTTACGGAGGCATCGCGCCTCACGCCGCGATCTGGGCGGGCGGGCTCGCGCTCATCGTTTTCGTCGTCGTCTCCGGCGTGCGCGGCTCGGCCTGGACGGCCGTGCTCAAGGACGTCATGATCCTCGGCACCGCGGTGTTCATGGGCCTCTATCTGCCGGTGCACTATTATGGCGGATACCGCGCGATGTTCGTGGCCATCGACCAGGCGAAGCCCGGCTTCTTCGTGCTGCCGGCGCGGGGAATGAGCCCGAGCTGGTTCATCTCCACCGTGCTCCTGACGGGCTTCGGTTTCTACATGTGGCCGCACACCTTCGGCTCGGTCTATACGGCACGGGATGAACGGGTCCTGCGCAAGAATGCCGTCGTCATGCCGCTGTACGCGCTCGTTCTGGTTTTCGTCTTTCTCGCCGGTTTCGCAGCCGTTCTCCAGGTGCCGGGGCTCCGCGGCTCGGACGCGGACCTTTCGCTGCTTCGCATCGCCAAGCTGACGTTCAGTCCATCGATGGTGGGGCTGCTCGGTGCCGCCGGCGTCCTGACCGCGCTCGTCCCGGGCTCGATGCTTCTCGTCACGACGACGACGATCATCGCGCAGAACATCTATCGGCCCTTGGTACCGACTACGGACGAGCGTCGGATCGCGATCGTCGCGCGATCGGCTGTACCTGGCGTCACGCTTCTCGCTATCTGGCTGAGTCTCCGTGGCGGCAGTGCCATCGTGCCGCTGTTGTTGATGGGATACAACCTGGTAACGCAGCTGATGCCGGCCGTTCTGCTCAGTCTCTGGGAGCGACCGCGCGCGAGCGCTGCCGGCGCCTTCGCCGGCATTCTCGCGGGCGAGCTCGTGGTGGCCTACCAGACGGTCAGGGGCGTTAGTCTTCCGGACCTGATTCCTTCGGCGCCGCAGGCCATCAAGGATCTGAACATCGGCATCGTTGCCCTCGTAGCGAACGTGTTGGTGCTCGGCACCGTATCACTCTTTGCCGGGCAGTCTCGTTCTCGAACCGTGGAGTGACAAGAGTGCTTCAGTCGCATATTCCGTCCATACGTCTCGTGTCCTGCCTAACGCTGCTCACGGTGCTCGGCGTGTCCGCCGCGCGCGCTCAGAGTCGGCCGCCACTTTCCGCGTCCATCGCGTCGCCCGGCGATGCGCGGCCCGTGCCCGGACCGGTATACGAGATCCCCGACTTCGCTGCCGCCGTCACGCGGGGAACCCGGACGCGGTCCGGCCGTCCGGGTGCCAGCTATTGGGTGCAGCACGCGCGCTATTCGATCGACGCGCGGCTCGAGCCAGCGACGAATCGCCTAACGGGACGCGAGCGTGTCGTCTACCAAAACAATTCGCCGGACACGCTGCGACGGCTTGCCATTCATCTTCGACAGAACGCATTCGCCGCGGGCAACCCGCGGCGCCAAACCGCGCCGATCACCGGCGGGATGGTGCTCCAGCGCGTCGTCGCGAATGGGCGTGTCATTCCGCCGCGCTCCACTGGCACGACCGTCGTGCCGATCACCGACGTCGCGAATCGACATCTCAGTGACGAAGGCGGATACACGGTGGACGGCACCGTCATGTGGCTGCCGCTTCCCACGCCGCTGCTGCCTCACGACAGCGCGTCGCTGGAGCTCAGCTGGTCCTACGTGCCGCCGGAGGCGCCGAGCGATGGACGCGAGGGCCGAGAGGGTCAGCATCTGTACTTCATGGGCTACTGGTATCCGCAGGTGGCAGTCTACGACGACGTCCATGGTTGGGTGGCGGATCCGTACCTGCTCGAGGCCGAGTTCTACATGGATCACGCCGCCTACGACGTGCGCCTAACGGTGCCCCGCGGTTGGGTGGTCGGCGCCACCGGCTCACTCGTCAACGCCGGCGAGATTCTCTCCCCGGCGACGCGCGCGCGTCTCGCCGAGGCACGCCGTGCGGGCGCGGTGGTGCACGTCGCCGAGCCCGGGACGCCGTTCGCGTTAGGCACCGGTCGGACCCTGACCTGGCACTTCGTTGCGCCGGACGTGCGAGACTTTGCGTGGGGCACGAGCGACCAATACGTCTGGGACGCGACGCGCGCGCTCGTTCGCGACAGTGCCGCGAGCAGCGTCGACACGGTCAACATTTACAGCTTCTATCGCCGCCACGCTCCCGCAGCGGCATGGGCGCTCGGCGGCGCGCGCTTCACGCGCGACGCGGTCGAGCAGCACTCGCGCTACCTGTGGCGCTATCCGTGGCCGACGATGACGTCGATGGAGGGAGTGCTGGACAGCGGCGGCATGGAGTATCCCATGATGACGCTGATGCAGCCCTGGGCGGATACGCTGTCGCTCGCCGGAGACCTCATGCACGAGACCGGCCACATGTGGTTCCCGATGCAGGTCGGTTCGAACGAGACGCGGTACCCGTGGATGGATGAAGGCTTCACACAGTTCGATGTCGCTCAAGGGATGCGTGCTCTGTATGGCGAGCCCCGTAGCGGAGGCCGGCCTGGCGACTCCGAGCCGGGTCAGCGCGCAGTGTACGTCGACGCGGCGCGTGCCGCTCACGACATGACGCTGATGTGGCCCGGTGATCTGTATCCGCAAGATTGGTATTTCATCATGTACTACGACAAGACCGCCGCCGTGCTCGCGGCGCTCCGCGGGGTGCTCGGCGAGGAGACGTTCCACCGCGCGTATCGCGAGTACGGGCGCCGATGGACCGGCAAGCACCCGTACCCGTACGACTTCTTCAACACCATCAGCGATGTGTCAGGGGGGGGCCGCGATCTCAATTGGTTCTGGACGACGTGGTTCTACGAGCCGTGGCCACTCGATCAGGCGATCGCGAGTGTCGCGGCGCAGGGCGATTCGGTGGCGATCACGATCGAGGACCGTGCGCTCGCGCCAATGCCCGTCGCGCTCGCGATCACGCGTGCCGGCGGCGCGGTCGAGCGCCTAACGGTGCCGGTGGACGTATGGCTCACGGGCGCACGCCGCTACGTCGTGCGTGTCGCGGCGGCACCCGCGATCACGAAGGTCGTGATCGATCCCGACGGTCTTTTCCCTGACATCGATCGCGCCAACCAGCTCTGGCCGTCGCCGGGTACGCCGTAGCGGCTGACGGATTGCCGGACGCTACGCGTCTCGCTTTCGCGCGCGGAGCACTCCGATGACGACACAGATCACTGCCGGCCAGAACGTTAGGCCGGCGAGCAGACCTGGTCCGATTGGATTTGGGTTGGGATCCGGCCAGGCACCTATGGCTGCGGCGATGATGATGAACAGGAGGGGTCCGGAGCCAAAGAGCAGAAGTGCCAAGCCGACGCGAACCAATCGTGAAGCCCAGTATTTTTCCATTGGCGTACCCTATGAGAAGTCTCGATGCTCTCATCTGGGACGCGCGGTTGCGCGAGAGGGCACGCCGTCGGGGGGGGGGAGCAGTGAGGCTCGCGCCGACATTCGTGCTCGTATCGCAGCTGGACGGACCTTCGCATCGTTCTCGTTAGGCCCAAGATCCCGACGTGATGTCCTCTTTTCTAGTGCGGACCGCGTGAGCTGCCGGGATCCACACTCAACGTTGTCATACTCTGTCGCGCTGAATCCAGACTCGAATCCAGACCTCGTGTCAGATTTGTGATACATAAGCTTATCGATTCATTAAGGTGCTGGAACGAAGACGGTCATTCCGAACCGGACCGGCAATTGTGTCGCCGCTCTTCTCGTTCGGCAGAGCTGTACATGGCGTTGATGGCGTTCATGGCCGCCAGCCGCACTGGAGCTGCGGAAGAGCCGATCTTCCACAGGTGCACCGTTAGGCATGTGGCCAACTCCCACGCGGGCGCACGGCGGCTCCAAGCAAATGGGAAAGACTGGCTCGTCTACGAGCTGGCCTTGTCCTATGATCGGCGCAGCTACGTCGAATGCCCGGGGCGCGCGGCCTTCGGCTCAGAAAGTGGCCCCACGCCGTAGTAGTGGTCGATACACCGCTTGATCATATCGTCCCAGACGACCTGTCGTCGTCCGCCCTCCTCGGGCCGAAACCGACCTCCAAAGCAAATTGCTTTAGGCGCGCGATAATGCGCTCGACCGTCCACCCCATCGCCTTGAGTTCGTCTACATCTACGCGAACCCGCTCGTAAAGGACGGCGATGTCGGACTCGCTGACGGTTACGCGTGTTCGCAATCGAGGCGAGACTGGCGCGAACGGCGGCAGCTGCAGGCTGCGCGTACATGCGACTGCCTAGTTCGAGGAAGCGTCCCTTGATCTGCAGATAGTTCACAATCCTGCGGTGCTTCGTGCTTGGTGTCAGTGGGCTTGCGAGATATGCCGCCTAACCCCGAGCTAAGCCGCGGGCGAGTCAGATAACAGTCGCGGCGACACCGCAACAATTCAATGGGATCGGCTTCAGTGTTCGTTAGGCGCCGGGCGATGCAGGAGTGCCCGAGCTCGCGGAGAGCACACTGAGCGTCACGTAGTACCCGTCCGGATCCCGAACTGAGAACTCACTCCGTTGAGTTTACGCGGTCGCTGTCACCGGGGCAGTGATTGAAGGCCAAGCGCCTAACGCTGCCGAGAGGCCGACTGAGCCATTGCGGACACAAGCTTGAGACTGCTGTCGCTCACGTGGCACCATCGCTCGTTTGTATAACAGACGAGGTTTCAAAGATTGAAAACCGGGAGCATGGACGAGGTCGAAACAGGCAGAGCAGGACAGCAACCGTGGCATCGCTCAACGACGCTTAACGATTCCTCCGCCGCGCGCGGCCTGAGTGTTACCGCGCACTATCGCGCCGCGCGCACCGCGCGTAGCTTCAATGAAGCGTAGCGGGACTTTCACACCAGCCCGCAAGCAGCTCCGTGCGCTTGGCGCTTCTGGCGACGCCGCCCTCTCCCCAGGCCCGCCATGCGATCCAGAGCCCGAGCTCTCCGCGTTGGTCCCCTTGTCGTCGATTGGCGCCTAACGACACGGCACCTCGACGCCATCGACCCTGATGAGACTGCCGTCGGGCGCGCCGACGACGACGGCATGGCCATACCAGAACGTTCGACGCCAGTGGTTTCGCCCGATCCGGCGGACACGCTGCTCGACGAGCTGGACCAACTCTCGACACGCGGCGGCGAGCGGGACGCGATGTCGCTCGGCCGATTTCAGCAGAACGTCGCGGAGTTGCGCGGACTGCCTGGTGTGACGGGCCCCTTCCGCGCGAAGATGGCGAGCGCCGGCGGATGGGCGGCGCTTCTCTTCAGCAGCTGGCGTCATCTCAAGTACGATAAGCCGAACATATCGGGCGCCGATCGCGTACGCGCCTTCATCAAGGGCGACCTTTCCGAGGCGCGCCGGATGCATCCTGTCGGCTCGCCGGACTGACCCTCCTCGTTACTGGCGTCACTTTCACCTGCGATTCATGACGAGCGACTTGCTCCAAAACACCGATGCACAAGATCGCACGGCCTCACCGGCCGGCGCCGAACATCCAGGTAGAACGCGCTTTGCCTTCCTCGCCGAGACCAGCCGGTGTCTGAGCGACTCGCTCGATCTCGAGACCACGCTGGCGACTGTCGCCGGAATCGCACTCCCCCAATTCGGCGTCTGGTGTATGGTCGACATCGTCGCGCCTGACGAGTCGATCAGCCGCGTGGCTGTCATCCATCCCGATGCCGCCAAGCAGAGCCTCGCCCGCGATTTCTTCCGCGAGCACCCGCCTCGCCGCGAAGACCCCATTGGTGCGCCGCGTGTCATTCGGACGAATCATTCCGAGTTCGCGCTGGTGGAGGGCGCGGCGTTGCTCGACGAGATCGACGACCTCGAGCAGCGTGACGTCCTGCGAAAGCTCGGAGCGCAATCATTCCTGATCGTGGCGATGCGCGCCCGTGGTCGAACGCTCGGTGCCATCACGTTCGTCTCCGACGACGAGCGGCCATACGACGACGCCGACCTGCTGCTCGCCGAGGACCTCGGCCGGCGCTGCGCCATGGCGATCGACAATGCCCGCATGTATGGATTGGCGCAGGAGGCCCGGCGCGAAGCCGAGGAAGCGCGCGAAGTGGCGACATTCAATGCGCAACGCGCGAACGCGCTGCGCGAGGTCGCCGACAGTGCGCGTGAGGAGGCGGAGGTGGCGAATCGGGCGAAAGCGGCCTTCCTCACCACCATGTCGCACGAGTTTCGCACGCCACTCGCTGCAATCCTCGGCTTCGTCGGGTTGATCAACGACGGCCTGGCGGGCCCGATGACGTCCTTACAGCGGGACTATCTCCGGCGCATCGGCAACGCGAGCGGTAATCTCCTCCGCTTGATTGAGGAAGTGCTCACGCTCTCGCAGGTCAACGCTGGCCGGGGCAGGATGCACGTCGAGCACGTCGACATCGCCGCGAGCGTCCGTGAAGTCGCCGACCTGCTCCAGCCGCTGGTGGGGGCGAAGAAGCTCAGCCTCGTCGTGGACGCTCCTCGGTTGCCGCTCCTGTTCCCGACGGACGAGGCCAAGTTCCGCCAGATCGTGATCAATCTCGCCGGCAACGCGGTGAAGTTCACGTCGATGGGCGAAGTGCGCCTAATTCTCTCGCTGGAGGAAGCAGGCGTCGTTCTGCGCGTTCGCGACACCGGGGAGGGCATCAGCGCCGCGGATGCCGAGCGCCTCTTCGAATCGTTCATGCAGGCGGGTCCCTCGGGTTCGCGACAATCCCGAGGCACGGGTTTGGGGCTCGCGATCAGCCGCCAGCTCGCGCGACTGATGGGCGGCGACGTGACTGTGGAGAGTAGTCCAGGTTGCGGAAGCACGTTCACGTTGCGCCTACCGTATTCCGCGGAAGCCACGGCCGAGGGTGAAGCTGTACAAACGCGAACCGAATTCCGCGAGCGACGCGCGCGCACGCGCATAGGAAGTCCCTAACGAGCGCGTACGCGGATCCGTCGCCCTCTCTTCCGTTGCGCGATAGGCTCGACGGTCGCGCCAGTTCGCGTTGTTGTTCATCGTTGCATCTCGTGCCACACCCACGCGTCGCTGCCCTCAAGCTCCGTGCACGTAGCGATCGCACCGTACGTGCATGCCGCCCGCGCCATCGGGCCCGATGACGCCGCTCATCGGGAGATCGCGAACTGCGAGCATCTCGCCGTCCTTGGGTCCGCCGATGCAGGGCAGCTTCGGATGCCCAACTGGTTGCCGTTCGCCGGGATCACGCGGCTTCTTTCGAGCCATCTATCGCTCCACGAATTAGTCCGGATCAGCCGAAACGCGAAACGACTGAGAGGGACGTACCGAGGTCCCTCTCAGTCCGGTGATCGATGCAGCGATGGTTAGCTGATCGTCGACAGAGAGTCGAACTGGAAGGTCTCGACTGTCGCGCGTCCGTCCATTACGGGGCGGAGCGTTTTGTCGATTTCTGGATACGTCGCCGTCTCGTACTTTCGCGCCGCATCCGCGTTGTTCCAGACGCTGATCGCGAGCACATGCTGATTGTCCACGAGCAGGAGCTCGTTTTTGAAGCCGTCCTGCTTCTTCAGCGCCGGGAGTACCTTGCTCTGGAAGAGCGTGTGGAACTCCTCGTTCTTGTTCGCCGCGATGTCGAATCGAACACTGCGCGCGACCTGTCCCTTGTTCGTCTGCATGGTGGTGGCCTCCACCTCGTCGGAACGTACCGGCCTCACGTTCGAGGTTACCGCAGACCGGCCAACGCCGAGAGAATCCACTCTGGCGCCTAACTCTGCTTAAGTCGTATGAAGTACTATAATACAGTCGGTGTGCGAAATGTTGGTTTGAACAAAGCAGGGCTTGCGCTTTTGATTCCTGTTGAGCAAGTTTAAACACCAGGGTAGGGGCGGGTACCGCGAAGCGGCATCCGGGAGCCAGGACACCGGCGAGCGACCAGCGTCAAGCGCCTTCGGGCCAGCGACCAGAGCCCAGCGCCAACGCCCAATTCCGGCCGGACCCACGAGCTCATCCCTGCCGCTGTGAACGGCCCCACCGACTCGGTTGGGGTCGTTCTTGTATTCTGAAATAGGTATGCCGGTCTCGAGACTCCTAAAGCCGGTCGGCGGCACTATGTTTCGGGTTGTGTGTTCACTCAACAGTTCGTCGCGGCCGTCGCGGACGCTCGCGCCTGGACGCTCGTCCGCGACGTCGCAGCGGAGACGACTTCAAGGGCCGTGCGTCCACGGCAGCGGCGTGCAGCGGCCATCGCTTCGGCGTGAGAGGTTGCCCGTTAGGCGGCGCCGCCAATCCGCAAATCCAGTCTCGCGCGGTGCCTCCTCGTCTCCACTCATCGATTCGACACGACCATCGGCGGCACGACCGGCACGTCGTGGGTAGCGGAAACATCGCGCCGTCCGACTCCCTGACCGCCGAGATGACTAAAGTACGCTTCGACGCACCACAGAATGACGCGCCGCATAAGGTCGTCGCGCACCGATCGCGGCGCCACGGTCGACGCTTCGACCATCTCGGTGAGCGTTACGATGACGCTACCCGGCCGCGCACCCACGGCGCGCTCGGCGCCGACATAGGTCCACACGCCATGGCGCAACGATTCTTCGTCCACCGGAGTCGCCGCGAGCGCCCTGGCAATCACCGATCGGAGATCCTGCGCGTCCTCGACCTCTGTCGGACTCAACTCTCTCGAGCGACGACCGCGCTGCCGATCCATTGTGCCCTCCTCACGAACACGGAGCAGGCTGACCGGGACGGCTCGGGCGGCGATGCGCGAGAGCGCAACACGGGACGCCAAGACGAGCGGCCGGCGCCACTCATCAGCTGTGAGAATAGTCTAATCGGCGGACCGCGTTCGCGCTCGCCAAAGATCGCCGCGTCGGCTGCCCATGTCGACGCTCGGGTCCGGTACGCACGGGGCCTCGCCCACCGTCACGGGTAGACCTAACGAGTATTCTGCCGACGCTTCAGCTCATTCCGGTAACTCGTGCTCGCGTAGATCGCGACCTCGACGCGTCGATTTGCCTGACGCCCGGTGGCGGTGGCGTTGGTGCCGAGTGGTTCCATCTCACCGCGACCGGCGGAGTGCAGTCTGCCGACCACGACGCCCTGCGTGACGAGGAACTCGCTGACGGAACGCGCACGGCGCTCGGACAGCGCCTGGTTATACGCGTCGCTTCTGACCGAGTCCGTGTAACCGACGATGAGCAGATCAGTATCGCGATACCGCTTGAGCGTCGTCGCGAGATTGCGCAGGTTCCGCTCGCCTTCCGGGCGAAGGCGGTCCGCGTCGAACTCGTACAGCCGCCCCGAGGTGAACGTTACCTGAATGCCTTCACCGACGCGCTCGACGGTCGCACCAGCGACCTGCTCCTGGATCTCCTTCGCTTGCCGATCCATCTGCTCGCCGATGATCGCGCCGGCCGCTCCCCCAGCTGTCGCGCCGATGATCGCGCCGCGGGTGGTCGAGCCGGTGTTATTGCCGGCGTCGCGATCGATGACGCCGCCCGCGGTCGCGCCAAATGCGGCGCCCTTCGGCTCGCGGTTGAGACTCGCGCAGCCGGCGAGAAGGAGCGCGATGAAGATGAGAATGAATGCGAGGGCCAGGTACGGACGACGGGCGCTCCAGCGGGCGGTGTGGTGCATTTGGAACCTCCGTGGCGGAGCGGCGCGCGGCGGGAAATGAAAAACCAGCCGAGCGGAGCCCCATTGGAATGGTACTCGCTCAGCCGGTTTCGCGATTTGCTCTTCTCGGGGCTTAGGCGATACCGAGTCTGACTCTGCGGCGCGCCCCGAGCATCATGGCATCTGAGATTAATAAATACTAACCGCCGGGCGCCCGGGAGTCAACGGCACTGGCGCATGCAGCTCGTTAGGTGTATCGCCTCAGCGGGGAGGACGGCATGAGCTCGAGATTCGCAAATTTGAACACCACCACGGCAGGAGGCATTGACTTTCCCAGCGTGAACAGGCAGGTTCAGGATTCTCAGATGCTGTGATCCCCGAGGCGCACGCGGACTTGCGCGTGCCGGGTCGCCAATGCCTTGGGCGGAGCAAATCGCGAAACCGGCTGAGCCGAGATCCACACCGTGGACCTCCCGCTCAACCGGTTTTGTTTTGTCTTTGCGCGTCGCTCGGCGACTGCGCTTGTCGGTCCAATGCTGGAGGCCATCGGGACCCGGTCATCCAGGCGCGGCCAGACAGGGCCCCCGATAGATAGTGAGGCTATATGCGTAACACGTCCTTAGCAACGATGCCCGCTTCGCACCTGTTGCTCGAGCTGCAGCGCCTCTTCGAGGTCAATGCCGACTTGCAGAGTATCAAGGGAACTGGGCAGCCCGCGTTGAACGAGTGGAGTCCGGCTGCCGACATCCTCGAGACGGCGGAAGCGTTGACCTTCGCCGTGGAAGTGCCGGGCGTCACCCCGAATCAGGTGCAGGTAACGACCGAAGACAACGTGCTCACCATCCGCGGAACGCGATCGGAGCGGCACGCTGGCAGAGAAGACGCACGTTTCCATCTCATTGAGCGGCACGACGGGAATTTCGTCCGCCGCTTCCAGCTCCCGCCGAACGTCAACGCGTCGATGATCACCGCCGAGTATTCGCTGGGCATGCTCGAGCTCCGCGTACCGAAAGCGGCGCTGCCACAGGCGATCGTGATCCCGGTAACGACGAGTGCCGAGCACGTGGGCAGCGCACCACGCATCCTTCGCGGCGAGGTGCAAGCGGCGCTGAAGACCGGCTCGATCCCTAACGGCTCGAGCAAGACCGCCCGCGCCAAGTAAGGCGTCGGTTCAGTTACCCAGCGAGAGCGGTCGGCTCGACGGTGTCGGTTGATGAGCGAGCAGTCTCGCATGCTCGCTCATTATCCTGTACTGCACGCTAGGCCCGCCGTACACATCGCGAGCTGCCCAACCGTCAGCGATGCCGGACGTGGGTTACCGTTATCGGCAACCAGCCGCACTTGCGAATTGCGCACTGTCACCACTGGCCGAGATGGCACAAAGCGGCGCGACGAACGTAGCCACAGCGAAACATGCCAACATTCTCAGGGCGCGAGGCGGCTCGAGGGGACCACGTCCTCCCGTGCTCTCAGGTCCGCACGCCAGTACATGTCCGTCTTATCGTAGCTCGTCGCCGCGCCGGTAATACGGCACACGAACCGGAGCTCCGGCATTGGTGACGCCTCGAAGGATGGCCTGTCGACGAAACCAGCAGGCGATCGATGCTCGCCCTCGCAGCTCTTACACTGAAAAAACACCGCCATACCGCCTCCACATCGTGTCCGATCGCCTGGCGATCCCAAGAGACTCCAGACTCGTTATGCTAACGCGAGCCTGCCCGCAAAGCCGAGGAACGCCAGCATGAGCAGCAAGAGGGCCATAAACAACAACACATCGAGACGAAAGTTCCTCGTTGGTCTGGGCCTCGGGAGGTGATGTAGCGGGGCGTGGTAGTCCATCACAGTCTCCTGAGTCGTTAGGTCACTTCACGTAACCGACGGGTGCGCTGAGCTTGATGCGACGCAGACGCTTGCCGTCGATGACGAACAGCGCGGCCCGCTCCAGCGTGTTGGACGCGTGACAGCGCACACAATTCGCCTTGCCCTCGAACGTCGGTGGCACGCGCTCGCTGGCCTCGACCATCCGAACCGGCACAAACCCACCGCACTCGCTGCAGCTCATTGCCCACCACTTCTCGGTTTTGTTCAGGGATACTCCGTTGCGGACGTTGCGCACCGCTGCTCGGCATTCTCGAAACATACCCGTCGAGCAAGACGATTCATAGGCCGTTGTCGACCAAGTGGTCAATAGGCTATTCTTTCGTCTCGTAGGGACATGTCTTCGGGCGTGTGAGTCGTTAGGCGTTTAGATGCTCCCCAGAGCCACCGACGCCGCCCTCTCATCGTGCAGTGGGCTGTCGTTAGGCCACCCTTTGAGGTGGTCGTTCAGCAACGTCAAAGCACGAGCGTCTCGCGCATCTTCGCACGGTCTAGATTCCCAGAGCCGCGTCACCTCGCCTAACCCGCCCGCTCAAGCGCATTCCCGGGATAGCGTGCGGGGATCGACGCGATGAAGGTGCTGCCCACGCCGAGCTCACTTTTCGCCATGACGACGTCGCCCCCGAGCAGCTGGGCTAGCTGACGCGCGACCGAGAGCCCGAGCCCAGTGCCTTTTGAAGGCCCCGTCGGGTCCTTGTCCGCACGCCAGAACGCCTCGAAGACGTGTTGCTGATCCGCCGCGGCAATACCGCACCCGGAGTCCGCCACCTCGAAGAAGATCTTCATCTCAACGCCGAGCCCTTCGATCCTCAAAATCAGCACGACGTCGCCGTGCTCGGTGTACTTGACTGCATTCGAGACGAGGTTGATAAGGATCTGACGCAGCTTGAGTGGGTCAGTTTCGAGCTCGATCGGTTGCGCGGGACGATCGAAGCGAATCCGCACACCTTTCAGCTCGGCGATCGGACTCACGATGTCGATTGTCTGCTCGACGACCTCGACCGCGCGGACACGCTCTACGTTGACCATCTCCTCGCCGGCATCGAGCCGCGCAAAGTGCAGGAGCTCCTCGATGAGCGATAGTAAATGCTCACTCGATCGGTGGATGCGGCGGAGGTGGTCCTTCTGCACCAGTGTCACGGGACCCGAGACCTCGCCTGCCAGGAGCTCGATGTAGCCGAGGACCGCAGTCATGGGCGTCCGGAGCTCGTGGCTGATCATGCGAAGCAACTGCGTCTTCGACCGATTCGCGTGCTCCGCGGCTGCGCGAGCGTCCCGTTCCGCTTCGCTAAGATGGCCGCGCATGATCGCCTGCGCGCACATGACGCCAAGTGTGAGGACGAATGCGCGCTCGTCCTCGTCGAAGACGTGCGGAGTGGTCCACGTAAGGCCGAGGACGCCTCGCAGCTCTCCGTTGGCCCAGACTGGGACCGCGGCGGCACAGGCTGCCCCGGCACCCACGCTCGCGTCACCCCACTCCGGGTACCGCCGTAACGCGCTCTCGGACCCCAGAAACACCGGTTGACCGGTGCGTGCCACCTCGGCCAGCGGCGCCGATGCGTCGAGCCAGAGGTACCGCAGCGCCGCATCGACATGCGCGCTCACGCCGATTGCCCGGACCAGCGTAAGGGTTTCCGGCGGGCTCGGCTTTCGCGCCCGATCCGCGGCGTCGTTAGGCGGGAACTGACCCAGCGTCACGACAACGGCGCTCTTGGCCCCGAGCACGGCGAGCGCGTGGCGCTCGATCACGTCGGCGGCTGCCGCAGGTGTCAGCGGGTCGGTCAGCGAGCCGCTCAGCGCGGCGAGGGCTCGCAGCTGCCGGCTGGCGTTCGTGACGTCATCATGCTCTGTGACCTCGGCCAACAACGGACTGGCTTCAAAGGGCGCGAGCGGTATCGCAACGGACGGCGACAGCGCGGCCATGGCAGACGTCCTCGGCAGGGCGTCGCCAGGAGCGCCAAGGTATCCCTCTGCGTCGTCATCACTGCGACGCGCCGCGCTGGTGGACTAGCCCGCGGACCACCTAATGTGCGGTTCCGTACCAAATCGCGCAAGCCACGTTCGTGCCCTTAGTTGAACAGCCGCGCATCGGTGACGCGCATTACGCGGCCGCTTGCAGCCCCCGCAGCTACAGACCATTGAGCACATGCTAAGGAGGTGAGCACATGCTAACGCTGGGGTAGCGCCGGTGAGCCGAGCCTGATCCGGCTGCGGCCGCCGCTCACGTGCGAGTTACTTGAATCGCGGGACGGGCGCGGTTGCTCTAATGCTGGCGACGTCGATGAGAGTCACCGACGTGATGTCCCTTTTCATAGTGCGGACCGCTGATCTGCCGGGATCGAAACTCGATGATGTCGTACTTTGCCGCGTTGAATCCAGATTCGAATCCAGACTCCTGGGTCAGATTTGTGATACACAAGCCTTCGCTGCGGTCCGCTGTGGCATGCTGAAACCGCGTGCACGCCCGCAAGAGACTTGCTAGGCACCGTCGGTGTGCGCGGCACCGACGCTCACCGATAACGCAGCACTCGCCACACCATGCTAGCAACATTGGCCTTCAGCTCGAGCGCCGCGCCCAGTCCATTCGGGTCGTTTATTATGATATAACCGTCGTCGTCGGCACGTGCTGGGCCGGAAACCGATTGACCGGCCCCTGCGACAACCGTTCCCCGGTAAAAGGACCACCCCGCCGGGTTGGTGATCAACTTCGCCTCAAGTGTCCGCCAGGTCTGGAAAGTGGGCGCGTAATTGTAGCTGGCCGCTGCACCAGTCGCCCGGTCGTCCGCGGCCAGAGACAAGATCCATTCGAGCCGCGCATCGACCGGCTCCCATTGGGGGCCGGCGATTTGCCGCACGCGACTAACAAAGCCAGGGCCTAACGAGGAGCTGAGTCCGTACCACCCTTCCGAGCTGCCAAGAATGACGGTTGTTCGCGCTTGCTCCCATGACAGCCCATAGAGGCTGTGGAGTCGCCATGCGAGATGTTGCATGAAGGACGCGCTTTCGCTGTAACCCTCCTGGAACTGGCCGATGTAGGGCAGCTTCCACCACGTCCAGAGACTCCCCGGAGGTTCCGACGGTACCATCCCGAGGTCAAACCCAAGATTTCCGTCGAGGGGCAATCCAACGAAAAGTCGGTGCATCTCTGACGAAACGAACTCTGCGAGTCCCTCGATCGACCACCGTGGGCCCTGGAGCCCGGTGCGCATGCAATCCCAACTATGAGCATACTCGTGCGCGATCGCTTCCAGCGCACGACGAGTAGCCGGACCGTCCCGGCGCGTGTTGCCAGAAGATGTTCCGCCGAGCCGGGGCCTTGGTCGATGGGTCGTTCACTTTGGCATATTCACCAACGTTGTACTTGTCCCAC
>DASXKV010000065.1 GCA_036496605.1 Gemmatimonadaceae bacterium
TCGTGCTCCACGTGATAGTCGAGATTGACGGTGCGCTCCTCCCACTCGGCAATCTCGTAGGCCTCCGATGGAAGCGGTCGCAGCGCCGGCTGGTCGTAACGTTCGTAGAGCTCCCGTCGCGTGACGCCGCCAAGCTTCTTCATCGGGCGTGCGTTCATTTCCTCGAGCAGCTCCGCGATGCGACGATTCAGCTCCCCGAGCGAGAAGAAGGTCACATTCCGAAGACGCGCGAGGATCCATCGCTGCGCGATCTGCACCGCCACTTCGACCTTCGCCTTGTCGCGAGGCTTGTAAGGACGCGCCGGCACGATCGCCGTGCCGTAGTGGCGCGCCATCTCGGCGTAGCTGCGCTGGATGCCGGGCTCGTATCGGCACGCCTT
This sequence comes from Gemmatimonadaceae bacterium, assembly GCA_036496605.1. Lineage (NCBI taxonomy): Bacteria > Pseudomonadati > Gemmatimonadota > Gemmatimonadia > Gemmatimonadales > Gemmatimonadaceae > Gemmatimonadaceae bacterium. The sequence continues at coordinate 381 of DASXKV010000065.1, forward strand.
CGTCACTCCGGACTTCAGCTGATCGGGGACCGTCATCTCCGTCACTCCGTCGAAATAGGCGTACGCATGCATGTGCGCGCTGATGAAGTCGGAGACCTGCTGCGTTGCAGTCACCTCCGCGTACGTGTAGTTGCTGGCGCCGAGCACGGCGACGAACAACTCCACTTCGACGACCTCGCCCGTGCGTGCGTCGATGTACGACGGTTTCTTCCCGGAGTAGTCCACGAAGCACTTCTCCCCCGCCTTGTGCACCTGGCGCATGACGACGCCCGCCTTCGACAACCATCGGCGATACACGTCGCAAAACGCCGTGTACCGAAGACCCGTCGGACGCACCTCCAGGTACTCGAGATGCAACAGTTCGAGCGTCACGCCGGGGCGTCGCAGCTCGCGGTGCAAGTAGACCGGGTCGGGTCGAGGCCGGTCATCACCTGGCTTCGCTGGTCGCCCGTACAATCGTTCTTCGAGCACCGCCTCGCTCAGGCTCTCGGCGATCTCCCACGTCACGCCGGCAATGCTCGCCCGCGCTGCCGTCTTCTGCACCGCACCGACGCTGATCGCCAGGCTCCGCGCAACCTCGCGTACCGTGCGACCCTGCGCCCGCAATCTTAGAATTTCTCGAATCTGTCGCACTTCCAGTCGCTCCGTTGGCATCCAGATGGCTCCTTTCGGAGCCCCCGGTCTCAGAGTCGACTGCCCGCGTCACCCGCTTTTCGGCGGCGTGTTCACGATGCCCGATTTCGGCGTCCACGACGCCGATCCGAGCGTTCACGTCCCCCGATCCGGCTGTTCACGATGCGCCGATTTGCGTGTTCACGATGCGCCGATCCGGGCGTTCACGATCGGGCGATTTCCGCACAGGCACCGGCCAGGGCGGCCTCGAATCGCTGATCGCGCGGTCCGATTTGGTCATCGTGATCACCGACGTGAACAGCCACGGCGCGGTGTGGCGCGCCCGCGAACTGGCGCGCGTCCACGAACGGCAGCTGGTGTTGGTCCGACGCATCGGGACGTCGCGTTTCCGCGACCTCGCCCGGTCGCTCGGTGAAGCTCGGCCCAGCGTCGGCGTCGCTGGAGCAATTGGTGTCGCTGGAGCGAGCGAAACGGTGCTCCCTGGCGGAGAAGCCGGTAGCATGCGCCGAAAGCCCCATGCCTCGAGCCAAGTCCGCGTCGCCGTCCTCGGAAAAGCAAACGAAAGAAGCGGCGGACACAAGGCCGCGCGTCGCCAGCATCTCGGGCGATGACGTCGGCGCCGCGGCCCTCGGTCGCAAGGTCGCCGACAGTCTTCGCAAGCTGCGGCGCGATCGACGGCTCTCTCTCGATCAGCTCGCCGCGGTGAGCGGCGTCAGTCGCGCCGCGCTTTCGCAAATC
>DASXKV010000066.1 GCA_036496605.1 Gemmatimonadaceae bacterium
TGGGCGAGCACGAATACCGTCGTGGCCACCGTCTCGGCCACCGGCTCGGTGACGGCCGTCGCCACCGGAAATGCCGGTGTCACGGCGACGGCCGAAGGGCAGAGCGGCACGGCGAACGTAGCCGTCTCGACGCCCCCACCGCCGGGGAACTGGCCGAATGAACCAGCGGGCTTCCGCACCTTGACCGATGTGAATTGGTCGACGCTCACGCCGGGTGGGGGATGGGACAACAATACCGGGACGCGCAACGCCGCGATCATTGCAGATGCGGCGGCGCCGTTCTCCCCGCCCTCGATCTTTCAGATCACGTTCCCGCAGGGCTTCGCTGGCGGCTCGGACCCGGTCAAGTATTGGTTCGACGCGCCCAATAACGAACAGCCGACGGAGCTGTATTATGCGCAGTGGATCAAGGTCTCGAATCCGTGGCAGGGCCATTCGTCCGGCGTGAACAAGATCATCTACTTCAACACCGGCAACACCACCCAAGCCGTGCTGATGGTGATGTTCGGCAGCAGCGCGCCGTACCACCTGCGCTATGAGCTGGAACTGACCGATCCGACCATTTGGCTCAGTCAGAACGTGGCCAATCCGGAGTTCACGTTAGGGACGTGGCATCTGGTCGAGGTGTACATGAAGTTCGGCGCGGGCTCGACGGGGACGTTCCGCTCGTGGTTCGATGGCGCGAAGGTGATGGAGTACACGAACATCAACTACCCCAACAACTGGTTTGGTGAGATCCAGATTGCGCCGGTCTGGGGCGGCATCGGGGACACGAAGGGTGAGACCGACTACTACTGGATCGATCACATCCACATCAGCCGGCCATAGAAGGGCACTCTCTGCCCCTCCGCAAACCTGGCGGAGGGGCCGCGCTCTAACTGTTCGCCGCACTGTGGCGTGACCTCGACAGCGGCACGCCGGATCGCCGCGTCACAGGAGCTTTGTGTCTTAACGAAGTGCGCGTCGCGACAGCGACTTAGCGTCCTCGCTTTCCACGGAATCCACTCATCCGCGTTCGGCGTCAGCCTTGCATTCGCGGGCCTGCGTGTGCGGACTAACCGGAATCCTCAGCGCCAAAACCTTCGAGCAAAACGAGCTCGAGGCGATCACGCGTCGAATGACAGACGCGATCACTCACCGTGGCCCCGACGACAGCGGAATCTTTTGCGATCAGAGTACCAGCTTGGCGTTGGGCTTCCGGCGCCTATCGATCCTCGACCTCTCTCCGACCGGCCACCAGCCGATGCCATCGGCGAGTGGTCGGTTCACGATCGTCTTCAACGGTGAGATTTACAATTATCGCGAGATGCGCCGGGAGCTGAGCCAGGCTGGCTGTCGCTTTCGGGGGCAATCCGACACTGAAGTAGCGCTCGCGGCCTTCGAGCTCTGGGGCGTTACGGCGGCAGTGCAGCGGTTGAGCGGCATGTTTGCGATTGCGCTTTGGGATTCGGAATCGCGAACACTCTCACTCATTCGAGACAGACTTGGCATCAAGCCGCTCTTCGTGTACGCGAAGGATGGACTGATCAGCTTTGGCTCCGAGCTCAAAGCGTTAATCGCTGGCCCCGAGTTCGATCGTACGCTGGATCTGGCTGCGATCGGTGAATACCTGCGATACCTCTACGTTCCATCGCCGCGAACGATTTTTCAGTACGTGCAAAAGCTGTCGCCGGGTCATGTCTTAACGATCACTGATCCGGCGCAACCGCTGCCCGCATCGGTGCCGTATTGGTCGGCCCGCGAGGCGGCACTGCGAGGTCTCGAGCATCCGATTTCGGCCCCGCTTCCTGAGCTCCTCGATGAGCTCGAGTTGCTGCTGGCCGACACGGTCTCGTCGCACTTACAATCCGACGTTCCGCTCGGTGCGTTCTTATCCGGCGGAATTGATTCGTCGACCGTGGTCGCCTTGATGCAGGCCAGGTCGATGCGTCCGGTCAAGACATTCTCGGTTGCATTCGAGCAACAGGACTACAACGAAGCACATCACGCTGCCCTCGTCGCGCAACACCTCGGCACTGACCATACGGAATTGTTATGCACCGACGAGGAGGTGCTCTCCGTCGTGCCGAAACTCCCAGAGTTGTTCGACGAGCCGCACGCTGATACATCGCAGATTCCGGCCTATTTGATCTGCGCACTAGCGCGTCGTTCCGTCACCGTGGCGTTGTCCGGAGATGGTGGCGACGAAGTCTTCGGTGGCTACAACCGCTATACGGTCGGCGAGCGGATGCTCCGTACATCCGCTCGGGTGCCACGAAGAGCGCGACGCGCTCTAGCAAGTTACATCGGCACATTATCCTCGACCCACAGCTCCCGTCGCGGCGTGTTCGAATCGCTTTTGGCTCCCAGGCTGACGCGTGGCGGAATGGGCGATCGGCTTCAGAAGATCGGCAGCTTCATGAGGACCGATTCCGAGGCCGCGATGTACCGCTCGCTCGTCTCGGCCTGGCAGTCACCGAGCTCGATATTGATCGATGACCGACTCACACGAGGCGCCCTCGAGGAGGTCCTGGAGGGCAACGAGCCAGCACGTCTAATCGATCGCATGATGCTCGCCGATCAGCTCACCTATTTGCCCGATGACCAGCTTGCGAAAGTGGATCGCGTCAGTATGGCGGCGAGCCTCGAGGTGCGCGTTCCCTTCGTCGATCACCGCCTCGTCGAATATGCGTGGAGGATTCCGGCTTCCTTGAAGATCCGCGCTGGAGAAGGTAAGTGGCCCGTTAGGCAGGTCCTCTATCGATACGTTCCGCGTCAGCTCCTCGACCGGCCGAAGATGGGATTGTCCGTACCGATTGACCAATGGCTTCGCGGTCCGTTGCGCGAATGGGCGGAGGACTGTATCGCACCGGACCGGCTCGCGCGTGAGGGATTACTGAATCCCAACGCAGTAGGTCAGGCGTGGGATGCTTTGTTGAATGGAAGACGTTATGGCGCGCTCGGAATGTGGGCCGTCATGATGTTTCAATCATGGAGAGAGCGTTGGCTCTGATTAGGCCTTGCCATCACATCGAGAATCGACATTCCAAGTGCCAGTGACTAAAACTCCCGACACGATCGACCCTCCGCTACGCGTTGCTCTCATCGGAGCGGGCAAGATGGGCCGGCATCACGCCCGGGCCATCGCACGACTTGGTCCCTCAGCAAGCCTGGTGGCAGTGGCGGATCCATCGGCATCGGCTCGCGAGGCGATCTTTAACACGTATCCGGCGGCGCAGGCCTTCGAGTCGGTCGATGCGCTGCTCTCCGCAGTCCGTCCCGACGTCGTTCACGTGTGCACGGCTCCCGATACACACGAGGCGGTGGCAACGGCGGCAATCAACGCCGGATGTCACGTCTACGTCGAGAAGCCCTTCGTCACGACGGTTCATGCGGCGAGACGTCTCTTGGCGCTCGCGACCGCGCACCGCGTGAGCGCTTGCGTCGGTCATCAGTTGCTCTTCGAGCCGGTCGCGCGTGCGTTGCTCGAGGCATTGCCCCTGCTGGGACAGGTGGTACACGTGGAGAGCTACTTCTCCTTTCGAACGGTCCGCCGCTCGCCGGACGGTCGCGCTCCCCTTCGGGCCGATCAGCAGCTCGTCGACATTCTTCCGCATTCCGTGTCCCTACTGCTTCGGATTCTGGCCGCGAACTCGCCGGGAGAGACTGAGCTGACGCACGTCGAGGTCGGACCGGCAGGAACGGTCCACGCGCTCGTTAGGCGCGGAGGGATGACTGGTGCACTAGTTGTCACGCTGGAGGGCAGGCCGATCGAGAGTTATGTCAGAGTCGTCGGCTCGAATGGCACTCTCCACGCCGACTTTGTGCGAGGAACGCTTCAGCGCCAGATCGGACCCGGTACCTCCGGTATCGATAAGGCATTGGCGCCATTTCGTCTGGCGTGGCAACTTGGCGTTGGAACAAGCAAGGCGTTGGGCGGCCGCGTGCTGAAGCGGCAGCGCAGCTATCCCGGTCTCACGCAGATCTTCTCGAGATACTACGCATCAATCGGGGCGAGAGGCCCGTCGCCGACACCACCCGAGGAGATTCTCGACACGGTGAGGATCTGCGGGGATATCGCGGGGCGCCTAACTACGGAAGGGCCGGAAACCTCGTCGATCGAGGCGACGTCCCGGTGCGTTCTCGTAACGGGCGGAACGGGTTTCCTGGGCCGCTCGGTTGTGCGCGCACTAAACGCGCGCGGCGCTCGGGTGCGAGTACTCGCGAGGAGATTGCCCTCGGAGTGGGAGCGAATTGCGGGTGTCGAGTACGTCGCGTGCGACCTCGCCGACCAATTGGACGCTCAGCCCATGGAGGACGTGCACGTCATCGTGCATTGCGCCGCGGAGACAGCCGGCGGGAAAGCGGCGCACGAGCGGAACTCGATTGGCGCAACCGATCGGCTTCTCCGCGTCGCGGCAAAGGCAGGCGTCCGTAGCGTGGTGCACGTGAGTAGTCTCGCCGTGCTCGCGTCCAGCCCTCCGCGTAAGCCGCTCGACGAGACCAGTTCACTGGAAGCAGCACGCGAACGGTGCGGACCCTACGTGTGGGGAAAGCTCGAATCGGAACGCATCGCTTCAGAGCTTGGTGCGGAACTCGGTCTCGATATAAAGATCGTTCGTCCAGGCGCCATCATCGATTACAACCGCTTCGAGCCACCGGGCAGAATCGGGAAGCGCCTCGGCAATATCTTCGTTGCCGTTGGGCCCAGACGGTCGAAGGTCGGTACGGTCGATGTCGATTTTGCCGGTCATGCGATTGCGTGGATGGCAATGCACGTGGCGGAGGCGCCCGGAGTTATTAATTTGCTCACACCAGACCTGCCGACGCGCCGCGAACTGGTTGCTCGACTGCGCAGCGCCAATCCGGACTTATCCGTCCTGTGGCTACCGCGAGCCGTTGTCCAACTGCTCTCGTGGCTCGCGCTTCCCGCACAGCGCATACTGCGTCCGGGAACGCCGCCGATGAATATCGCGCGGGCCTTTGCCTCGCAGACCTATGACACGCGGCGGGCGGCGGAGCTTGCACGAACCGTAGCCGCGTCTTTCAGCAATGGCACCGAAGCGCCGGAGGCCGAGACCGGAGAAGTGGCCGACGAGGAGATCGCTGTCGTATGACGGTTGGTCTGGCGAAAAGCGACACAGATGCCGGCCAGCCGCAAATCACGGTCACCCGTCGTCGCTTGCGCATCGTGCACATCTACGATGGCGACTACCCCACTCCCGACGTGCGGACTGAAAAGGTCAGTCGAGCACTGACCGATGCCGGCTGTGAGGTGCATATCGTCGCGCGAAACCGTACCTGGGGGCCGACACGAGAGCAGTTGCCCGAAGGTCTCGTCCACCGGATGCGGCCGCTCAAGTCGTTAGGCCAACGCCTCGATGCCGCGCTCGGCTTCCCGGCGTTCGTGAATCCGCGATGGGTATCGCTGCTCTCGGCAACGGTGCGAACAGTTCGGCCGGACGTGATCATCGCCAGAGATCTTCCCCTGTGTCCGACTGCGCTTTGGGTCGGGCGTCGCTTCGGAGTACCAGTCGTCTTCGACATGGCGGAGAATTACCCTGCCATGATGCGAGACATCTGGAATGTCAGTCGCCAAAGCGCTCTCGACTGGTTTGTGAGAAACCCAACTGCCGTAGCGGCTGTCGAGCGCTACTGTCTTCCTCGGGTTGACCACGTGATCACAGTTGTCGAGGAATCGGCGCGCCGAGTTATCAGCGCCGGCGTGCCGGAGACGCGCGTGAGTGTTGTAAGGAACACTCCATTTCTCTCCCGGCTGCCGACGCTATCAGAGAAGGATCGTTCACCCACGCGTCCGCTCGAGCTCATTTATCTCGGCCTCATCGAGATACCGCGCGGGATCGACGAGGTCCTGGAGGCCCTCGCTATCCTGCGCAGCGAACAGCGCGCCGTGCACTGCACGTTTATCGGTTCTGGACGCGACGAGCAGTTGCTGCGCCATCGTGCGAATGCGCTCGGACTGCAAACGGAAGCGAAGTTCGTGGGCTTCGTTCCGTATCGTGATGCGTTGCGACTTGTTGCACGCGCCGACGTTGGTATAGTCCCCCACCGCGCCACCGAAGCCTGGAACACCACGATCCCGAACAAGCTCTTTGATTACATGGGCGCTGGGCTACCTGTCCTGACATCCGATGCCGCGCCAGCAGCGCGCATCATTCGCGAGGCCGGCGCCGGTGAAGTCTTCCGGTCGCGGGACAGCAGGGACCTCGCGTTCGCCATCACGCGGCTATTCGACTCCGATGTTCGAGCAACGTGTGCCGAAGCCGGTCGCCGGGCGGTCTTCGAGCGATACAATTGGGCTCACGATTCACAGCGACTGCTGCGAGCTATCGAAGCTGCGACCGAGCGAGGCGGCCGATCCGCCGGCGCCGGTTCTTACGGCCGGCTGATGTGGGTGTGATCGATCCAAAAGTAGTCGGTCTCGCTCTTCGTGTCCCCGACGCCGCCCCAGACCGGAGCGTACTGCATCTCGCCAAAGCCGTCGTAGGGGTAGTTCATGTTCGAGTAATTCATGACGAGCGTTCCATCGAGCCACGACTTCAGAATTCCGTCGCCGGACGTGCCGCTCGTGCCGTACTTCAGGTAGACCTCGACCCGATGCCACGTACCTAACGTGAACTCGGGGTTGCTCGCATTTTGATTGAGCCAGTACGTCGGCTGTCCCGTCGCGTCGAGTTCGGCCTCATAGCGCAGGTGGTACGGCGCGCTGGAACCCCACACCACGATGAGCAGCGCATTCGTGCTGCTGCCCGTGTCGAGGAACATGACCTTGTTCACCCCGGACGAATGCCCTTGCCACGGATTCGAAATCTTTAACCAGAACGCGACGTAGAGCTCTTTTGGATGCTCGCCCGAGGGCGCGTCATACCAGAACTTCACGGGCTCTCCGCCGCCGGCGAAACCCTGCGGGAACGTGATCTGAAAGACGCTCGGCGGGGAGAACGGCGCTGCCGCATCGGCGATGATCGCCGCGTTGCGAGCGCCGGTGTTGTTGTCCCATCCTCCGCCCGGCGTGAGCGTCGACCAATCCACGTCGGTCAAGGTGCGGAACCCCGCTGGCTCGTTCGGCCAGTCCCCCGGTGGAATTAACTGCTTGGATGCAGCCGAGGGACTCGAGCAGGCAACGGCCGAGATCAATGCGATGACCGCGACCCGATGACGCGCTGTGTCACCCTTCCACACGGCAATCATGTTCTTCATCTGCTCCCCACAGGTATGGTTCGGCGGCTCGACTGGCTTGGCGCGATTCACGGCGCTGTAGCCTCGGAGCTTTGCGTCGCCGGCTTTCGCCGGGTTTGCCATGTCGGCCAGCCTCTACGAGGTGGTCGATCCTCCGTGTAGCGGATGCGATTCCGAGGGAGCAGATACCAATGCGGCTCGCTCTGTGGTGCGACGACTAATCGAGCGCTCAGTCACGCTAAAGAGCCTTGCTTTCACGAGTGTGTCGGGCGCAGTGGCGTACGTCCACGCAATAAGACCTCACAAGCCAGGAACCTCGTACACGGCGCCATTCGGCCATTGCCGGACAAGCCGAAATCGACGAGCCACTTCAGACCGAAGAGCGAGCGACCACTCGCTCGTGTCGACCACGACATACTTGATGTGGAAGTCCTGTGTCGCCCTCGTTAGATCCTGCGGAGATCCGAGCAGTCGATAGAATTGGTACGATCGGTTCTTCAGGTCGGTGGAAAGGAGTGCGGACGCGAGCACGCGGTCAGCTGGCCGCGTGTTTTCCTGCATCCATCCGACAACATTGGCATACCCGCCGCCACGATTCGCAATGCCATTGGCAGCGAAATAAGCAAGTTCAAATACGATGATCAGTGAGATCGCCGCTGTCTGAGGGCGCACAAGTCGAGCGGTCAAAGGCACCCTCGGGCTGGAGATCGCGTCGATCGCCACGACGGCGAAAAAAAGAATTGCAGGGAAGATGAGATAGAAGTACCTGAGCGGCTGGAACATCTGCGTCAGCAAGTAAGCGCCTCCGATCAGTAACCACGCAGCAAAAAAGAGCGACCCTCGTGGGCGCAAATAAGACGCAACGACGAGACCAAGCGACGCAAGCACCAGAAAGAATGGCTCTTCGCGAAACAATGCCAATAGTGTGCGTCCAGCGAATATCGGATCGATCCCGAAACGGCCGACGCGAACCAACGGATGCGACAGGGCTTCGAAGTGCTTGCCGTCCAACTCGTATTTGAATGCTCGAGTGAATTCGACCGGCCACGAAAGGTAAAGCAATCCGTAGATTGCTCCGGCGACGCCTAACGACACGACCAGGAAGACACATGAACGGAGAGCGACCCTTTTCCAGGGCGACTTCGAATCACTCTCGTGCGTATTCGTCCTAGCGTGCTGTGCGAGGAGCACGGTGCACGGTGCGAGAGCAAAGATGGCATTTACTTTCGTGAGCAGTACCAGACTGAACGCGACTCCCGCCAACACGGCCATTCGCCACCCGTCGAATGTGATCAGGACCATCGTCAGGAGAATGAGCGCAAGTTGAAGTGATTCAATGAGCGCGACACGGGAAGTGAACGCGGCCCACTCAGAGACGCTGAAGAGAAGCGCGCCCCAGAGTGCCAGATCTCGTCGCTCGGTCATTCGCCGGATCAGTACGAAGAAAAGAATTGGCGACGCGGCGCCGGCTAGGGCGCTAATGATGCGCGCGGCGGCGATACTCGGCCCGCTAACCGCGAACACAGCACTCGACAAGACGTGAAAAAAGGGTGACAACAGCGCATGCGTGAGACGATCCATGAACCGGTCACCATAGAGCACGTAGTTCTTGCTGGACTCGGTCCAAAGCCCTTCATCAGCCATCACGCCTGGGAACCGACCAAGTCCGACGAGGCGCAATAGGAGTCCCGCGGTGAAAATCAGAACTAGCGGCCATCGCGTCGGCAGTGCTCGGGCAAGAGTCTTATCGGTCGCGTCGCTTGCAGATGTATAGACGACCGTCGTAGCTGTGCGCGATTGCATTTCGCTAACGGGGTCGATTGAAGTTGAACCGTGTAGTGTGCCAGAAAGCAGCGATGCCATCGCGCCAGTTGATCTTCTTCCCCTCCGCGTACGTGCGACCGCTGTAGCTGATTTGCACCTCGAAGATCCGGGCTCGAGCCTGCGCGAGCCGTGCGGTCACCTCCGGCTCGAATCCAAATCGATCCGTTGTTAGTCTGGGCAAAACCACCTGCCTCGCTAAGTCACCGCGAATGGCCTTGTAGCACGTTTCCATATCGGTGAGGTTGAGATTCGTCAGCATGTTCGAATACATCGTCAACAGCTTGTTTCCTACCGAGTGCCAGAAGTAGAGCACCCGGTGCGGACCGCCGAGGAAGCGCGAGCCGAAGCATGCGTCGGCTCGGCCGTCGATGATCGGCTCGAGCAGCTGATGCCAATCGTCGGGGTCGTACTCCAGATCGGCGTCCTGCACGATCACCACATCGCCGGTGCTCATCGAGAGAGCTTGGCGAATGGCGGCACCCTTGCCGCGATTCACGGGCTGAAGGTGGAGGCGATCGATGCGGCCTGCCTCGAGCAGTCCCTCGAGGAGCTCGCGAGTTCCGTCGGTGGAGCAGTCGTCGACGACTATGATCTCTTTGGCGACGCTCGTGTTGTAGACCTCCTCGAGGATAAGCTCGATGGTGTGTCGCTCGTTGTAGACGGGAATCAAGACCGAGAGGCGAATCGTGCCGCGATCGAGCGGCGTCCGATGCCGGTAACGCATCGTCCTGTGCGAAGCCGGAGCTAGACTGGTCAGACTAAACTCGATCAGGGAAGATTCGGCGGCTGCGTTCGTCATAGGGATAAGCCGTCACAGCGGGTGAATAAGGGAGGAGGCAAAGGCGCAATTGGCAGCAACGATGCCGACAGCCAGAGCCAGTCCCGCTCCTCGAAACGAGATTCCTTGAATTGCGAACGCGTTGCACGATGGCGAGTTGCCAGACGATGGACTCAGGCTGAGCGTCAGCTCGCGGCATCGGCGTCCGCGCGACTGTTGCAACCCCGCAACGCTTCCAGTCGCGTGCGCGACGACTGTGGAATCTCTCGAGGAACGACTACGCCGGCTGGACGCTCATGCGAGGCCGCCGTCCAGCTGCGATTCGAAACACGAATGGGACGGACACAGCAGGGAGCGAGCTAACCCTGGGGGATCAGAACCTTCAGATCCGTCGAGTGAGCTCGCCCCTGCCTGGCTGCGTGTTACGGCCGGCTGACGTGGGTGTGATCAATCCAGTAGTAGTCGGTCTCACTCTTCGTGTCACCGACGCCACCCCAGACCGGCGCGACCTGGATCTCGCCAAACCCGTTGTTCGGGTAGGCCATATTCGTGTACTCCATCACCTTCGCGCCGTCGAACCACGAGCGGAACGTCCCCGTCGAGCCCGCGCCGTACTTCATGTACACCTCGACCAGATGCCACGTCCCTAACGTGAACTCCGGATTGGCCACATTCTGACTGAGCCAATACGTCGCACTATTGAACTCGATCTCATAGCGCAGACGGTACGGCGTGCTGCTGCCGAACATCACCATGAGGATCGCTTCCGTGGTATTGCCGGTGTTGAAGAAGATGATCTTGTTCACTCCGGACGAATGTCCCTGCCACGGATTCGAGACCTTGATCCACTGCGCATAATACAGCTCCGTCGGCTGTTCGTTATTGGGCGCGTCGAACCAATACTTCACCGGATCCGAGCCGCCCGCGAACCCCTGCGGGAACGTCATCTGAAAGACGCTCGGCGGGGAGAACGGCGCTGCCGCATCGGCGGTGATCGCCGCGTTGCGCGTGCCGGTGTTGTTGTCCCAACCGCCGCCCGGCGTGAGCGTGGACCAATTCACATCGGTCAAGGTGCGGAAGCCCGCTGGTTCATTCGGCCAGTTCCCCGACGGTGGGGGCGTCGAGACGGCTACGTTCGCCGTGCCGCTCTGCCCTTCGGCCGTCGCCGTGACACCGGCATTTCCGGTGGCGACGGCCGTCACCGAGCCGGTGGCCGAGACGGTGGCCACGACGGTATTCGTGCTCGCCCA
>DASXKV010000067.1 GCA_036496605.1 Gemmatimonadaceae bacterium
CTGGTGAGTAGGTTAGAAAGTATCTATGCCGAAGCAACCCCGAATTATCGGACTCGACAACTTTGGACTGACACCGAGGTCACTCTCGGCGCTCGGATCGCGTTCTGTCCGTTTGTCGATTCAGCTTGTGGGTCAGACAGCCTTGAGGCTTAGGCTTCTGCGCACGAAGCAGCGCGACGCCACTTTGCGAAAGACGCTCGCGAAGCAGCGGGATCATCTGAGACGCGCCTTTCGGGGTATCGAATTCGTCTTGCGCGGAAAGAAACCGGGCGGCTGGACACTTGACGCGATCGTCCCCGCCAATCGCGTCGGCGCCCTGGCGCGCAGCCGGCATGTCAAGTTTGTGATGGTCGAGACGATCCAGGGACGGCGACAGAAGTTCCGCCCGTCAGGTTTTGCCTGGTATTGCGTCTGGGGCGTCGTCGCCATTCAGATTGAAGGCAAGGTCAAGGGCCTCCTGAGCCTCGAGGATCGGCTCGTCCTGTTGAAGGCGAATGATCCCGACGACGCGCGGCGCCGGCTGGCGCTCGAGTGGACCAGATATGCCGAGCCGCACATGAATCCCGACGGATACCTCGTGCGCTGGCAGTTGGTGTCGATCCAAGACGTCTACGCGCTATTCGACGACACGATCGATCCACGCGGAACGGAGGTCTACTCCAGGTTGAGGAGCGTTCGTATGCGACCCGAATACCGCTGGCGGCCGGCGGCAGAGACGCGGAGTCGCCGCGCATCCAGGTGACGTCGAGAATCGCCGGCGATCGATTCGCGGTCGTTAATATGCCTTGACACGCATATAAGCCGTGGGGCATATTACGAGGGTGGAAACCGTCTTCGACATCATCGCGGAGCCCAACCGCCGCGCGATCCTGGGCCTCCTGGTCTCGTCACACCAGTCGGTCGGTGAAATCGAGCGTCACCTGCGGATGTCGCAGCCGACCGTGTCCAAGCACCTGCGCGTGCTGCGCGAGGCCGGGTTCGTGGAGTCCACGGTCGACGCCCAGCGCCGTCTCTACCGGCTGAGACCGGAACCTTTCCACGAGCTCGAGGCCTGGCTGGCGCCGTTCCGGCGCTTCTGGGCGGCTCACGTCGATGCGCTCGAGCGCCACCTCGACCGCATGGATCGATCGACGCCAACGAAAAAGAAGACAAGGAGAAAACGATGACCGTTCGCGAGAAGTACACACCAGGTCCGGCCGGTGGAGCGCGCATACAAAAGAACGGAGATCAGTGGACGCTCATTTTCGTCAGGGAGCTGCGCCACCCGCCGGAGAAAGTTTGGAAGGCGCTCACCGATCCATCACAACTGCGCGAGTGGGCGCCCTTCGAGGTCGATCGGAGTCTGGCGGCGGAGGGAAGCACGGTGAAGTTCACCACAGTCGGAGCGCCGGCGCCGCACGTCACCGAATCGAAAGTGCGGCGTGCCGATGCTCCCAGGATCCTCGAGTTCAACTGGGGCGGCGGTGAGATCCGGTGGGAGCTCGAAGCCCACGATGGCGGCACGCGCCTGACGCTGTGGGCCAACATCGATCGCCGCTACATCTCGATGGGTGCCGCCGGCTGGCACATCTGTCTCGATGTACTCGATGGGCTTCTCAGCGGAGCCCCCATCGGCCGCATCGCTGGCGTGGACGCGACGAAGTTCGGCGGCTGGCAGCGACTGCACAGCGAGTACGCAAAGCAGTTCAGCGCGGAGAGCGGCGCTTAGCCGACCAACGGTCCCGAGGGTCGAATCAAAGGAGGGAAGTCATGGAAATCACTCTGCAGCAGCCCAGAGAGTTGAGCATACCGCGCTCCAAGAGAATGGTTCTCGGCTTCTGGATCGCCACTGCGCTTTTCTGTCTCCAGATAGGCTTCACTGCTTACGCGCAACTCCGCCTGCCGCAAGTTTCGGAGATGTTCACTCATCTCGGGTTCCCCGGCTACTTTCGCGTGGAGCTCTCGTGGGCGAAGGTCCTCGGTGTGGTAGTGCTGCTGGCGCCGGTCTCGGCGCGGGTCAAGGAATGGGCCTACGCGGGCTTCGCCATCACCCTTGGCTCTGCGCTCATCGCCCACTTCTCGATGGGCGATGGCCCGGAGGTGTGGGGTTGGGCGGCCGGCACCGGCGTGCTCTGGGCGCTCTCTTATTTCTTCTGGCGCCGCATCGAGGCGGCGCCGGCGCGTGCCTAACCGTGAGAGGATGAGAACATGAAAAAGTCGGGCGCGAGCACGGGTCAGTCGGCATCGGAGCTCATCTCGAATCGAATCGCCGAGCTCGGGGACTGGCGCGGGGAAACCCTCGGCAGAATACGCAAGGTCATCGAGGACGCAGACCCGGACGTCGTCGAGGAGTGGAAGTGGCGGGGCGTTCCGGTTTGGTCGCACGACGGCATCATCTGTACTGGCGAATCCTACAAGAATGTCGTGAAGCTCACCTTCGCGAAGGGCGCGTCGCTGAAGGATCCGGCCCGTCTCTTCAACACGGGTCTCGACGGCAACGTGCGCCGCGCGATCGACATCCACGAAGGAGAAGCGATCGACGCGTCCGCTTTCAAGGCGCTCGTCAGTCAAGCGGTCGCGCTCAACAGTTCCAGGAAGTCGAAAGCGGCGAAGAAAGCGATGTCGTAGCGGATGACCGAGGGTACGCCGCCGCACCGCAGACGCCGCGCGGTTTACACGCGCAACGCGCGTGCGGGATCGAGCCGGGAAGCGCGCCAGGCCGGAATAAGACACGCGCAGCCGGCCGCAACCGCCATGACGACCGAGACGCCGACCAAAATGGTCGGGTCTCTGGGGCTGACCTCGAAAAGGAGATCGCCGAGGAGCCGCGTCGTCCCGAGCGCGACGGCTACACCGACGAGGACGCCGACCAGTGTCATCCGCATACCCGACGACATAACGAGCGCCAGGAGCTGCGCTGGTTTCGCGCCGAGTGCCATGCGAAGGCCGAGCTCTCGGGTGTTCTGCGAGACCATATACGCAATGGTCCCATACAGGCCGATCACGGCAAGGAACAACGCAACGGTACTGAAGATTCCGAGCAGCGTCACCAGGATGCGCTGGGCGGACGTCCAGCGGTTCACCTGCTCGCGGAGTGTGAGGATCTCGTACGGCGAGACGTTCGGATCGATCGCATGCATCGCGCTCACGACGGCCGGCGCAAGCCCGAAGGCAACTGCGTTCGACGACGTACGCAGAAATATGTTCACGGCCGGCGAGCGACGCTGTGTGAGCGGCACATAGAACAGCATGCCGGGCGACTCCGTCAGCGAACGATACTTCATGTCGGCGACGACGCCGACGATGCGCATCCATGAGCCGCGCGACCGCAAGCGCCGGCCGATTGGCGAATCGTTAGGCCAATAGCGTTGCGCAAGTGCAAGGCTCACGATTGCCACCGGTGCCGACGTCTCGGCGTCGGCCGTGGTGAAATCGCGACCGGACAGCAAGGCGATGCCGAGCGTGTGGAAGTAATCCGGTGAAATGGCGTTGTTGTCGGCCGTTGGCTGCTCGTCCTTCGACGGTTGATAGCCGTCGATCATGATCTGCCCATTGTCGTAGGGGCGCGTGGAAAATGGAAGACTGCGCGCGAGTGCGACGGAGGAGACACCGCCAATCGCGCGGGTCCGTTGGAGTAGCTCGTCCTGGAAGCGGTGTACGCGCGCCGTGTCGTACCCAGCTGCGAAGAGATTGACGCCGGTCGTGACGACGTTCGTCGTCGCGAAACCGGGATCAGCGGCGAGCAACCGTTCAAGACTCGTCACCACGAGACCCGTGCTCGTGAGCAGGAGAACGCTGAGACAGACCTGCACAACGACCAGGGCAGCGCGGAGGTGGCCGGGGCTGCCCGACACAGCGCTTGTCGCAGCGGCGCGGATTGCGGACGCCAGATCGAGACGCGTCATGTGGATCGCCGGCGCGAGCGCGAAGATCAGTGTGGATCCCAAGCCGATCGCTATCGTCGTCGTGAGGACGCGTGCGTTGAAGTCGGCGGCGAACACGAGTGAGGCACCGCCGCGCGGCGCAAAGAACAGCCCGAGCACGTTACGAGACAGGTAGGCGAGAAAGAGCCCCGCGGCGGTGCCGACGATGGCGAGGATAAGGCCCTCTGTCACCAACTGCCGCGTCAATCGCGCGCGGCTCGCGCCGAGCGCACGTCGCACGGACAGTTCCGATCGTCGAGCAAGCGCGCGCACGAGCAACAGGTTGGCGATGTTCGCGCAGACGATGGCAAGAACGAGAATCGCGACGAGCGAGCCAACGCGCAGCATCGGCTTGAGCGTTTTTGCGTTGTCAAATGGATTCTCTTGCAACGACAGAACGCGCACGCCACGACCGCGGTCCGCGTCAGGGAACTCCGCGGCGAGCCGCCGCGCCGCGGCATCGATCTGCGCCTGACCGGTGGCGATGCCGACGCCGGACTTGAGCCGCGCAAATCCCTCGATCCAGCGCGCGGTGCGATCTTCGAGCTTATATCCGGACGGATCGAATACCGCTTGCTGCGACGCCGGCGTCCAGAACTGCATCGCATACCCGACGAACGTCCCGAGAAATCCTTCCGGTGTGACGCCGATGATCGTGTGCGGTACTCCATTGTACCGAATCGTCGAGCCGACGACGCGCGGATTGCCCGCGAATCGATCCTGCCACAAGCGGTAGCTGATGACCGTGACCGGATGCGCGCCCTGGCCAACGTCCTCGTTAGGTAGGAAGCCGCGACCGAGGATTGGGCGCACACCGAGGGCCTCGAAGTAATTCGCGGTGACGAGCTGCCCAACGAGCGATTCCGCGCGATCGCCTCCGGTGAGCGTGGCCCCGGTGATCTTGCTGACGAAGAACGAACTGAACGCCGATGTGCCGCGCGCGAGGTCCATGAAGTCCGGCCACGACATCTCATCATAACCGGAGGCGCCTTTCGCCGTCCCCACCACCGCGACCAATTCGTCCTGGTCGCGCACGAGAGGGAAGGGATGGCGCACGATGCCCTCGGTCCAGCTCAGGACCGCCGCGTGCGCGCCGATGCCGAGCGCGAGGCAAACGACAGCGACGATCGAGAACACCGGCGAGCGACAGAGCACCCGGAAGCCAAAGCGCACATCGTGCTCGAAGCGCTCGAGCCACAGGCTGCCCCACGCCTCACGAGTCTCTTCGTGGATGACTCCGACGTTCCCGAATCGCTGTCGCGCGTGCAGGTCGGCAGCTCGCCGAGGCTCGCCGGCCGCCACCATTTCTTCCGCGTCGAGCTCGAGATGATCCTTCAACTCGCGTGCGATCTCCGCGTCGGATGGTCGAGGGCGATTGTGGAATGGGCGGGGGAATCGGATGCGCTACGCCTCCGTTGGACGCATCACGCGCGTGATCGCCGTAACGAGCTGGTTCCATTTCGAGCTTTCGGCGCGGAGCTGCGTGCGACCAGCAGGAGTGAGCCGGTAGTACTTGAGCTCACGTGACAACTCAGCGCGCGTCTCCCATTTGCCGCTGATCAGTCCACTGCGCTCGAGCCGATGAAGCGCGGGATAGAGCGAGCCGTGTTCGACCGAGAGGACGTTGTCGGTGGTTTGTCGGATGTAATTCGCGATCCCGCGACCATGCGTCGGTCCGAAGAGCAGTGTCTTGAGGATCAGCATGTCGAGCGTACCGCGTAGCAGCTCGAGTCTGTCTTCCTTGATGTCGCGGCGGACCATGGAACGGGCCCCGATAGTCGAATGTCTACTATCAGCATGCCGCCGCGTCGACGATCCGTCAAGGAGTTCCGTTAGTCGGCAGCGACAATGACCTCGACCGGCAGCAGGTGATTGATCACGTAGCTGCCATAGCTCGGATCACGTGTGTCCGGCTGGAGGCTCCCATCGGCCGCTACGGCCCGCGATAACAGCGAGTAATGGCCGGGCGTCCGCGGCGTCATCCACTCGAACGTCCAGCGGCGCCAGGCGTATCGTCGAGCGGGATCGAGAAACATCGCTCCGGACCAGCTTTGCCCACCATCCGTACTCACGCAAATCTCGGTCACCTCGGTTTCGCCAGCCCAGGCCATGCCGACGATCGTGCAGCGCGCGTTAGGCTCGATCGTTTCCATGGCCCGTGGTCGAATGATCTGCGACTTGAGCTCCATCTCGCCAAGCGCCCGTCGTACGGAATTGCCATCGACGCGAGCCCAGTAGGCGTAGTCCGTTGTCTGCCAGTAGCCGCGAAATGGTGTGCGCACGGCCTCGATGTGCGTGAGCCATTTGACGGAGGCCATGCCGTAGTGACCCGGAACAACGGCGCGCACCGGAAAGCCGTGATGCAGCGGAAGTTCCTTTCCATTCATCGCGTACGCGATGAGCACGTCTCCATGCAGTGCTTTGGCTCTCGAAATGCTCCGAGCGAATGCAATCGGTTCGGGCGGAACTGGTGGCTCGTTAGGCCTCCC
The DNA here is from genome assembly GCA_036496605.1 of Gemmatimonadaceae bacterium. Lineage (NCBI taxonomy): Bacteria > Pseudomonadati > Gemmatimonadota > Gemmatimonadia > Gemmatimonadales > Gemmatimonadaceae > Gemmatimonadaceae bacterium. The sequence goes on from DASXKV010000067.1 coordinate 6,392, forward strand.
GCGGTCAGCACCCTCGAGGACGACCTCGCACGCGTCGTCCTTCAATCCGATGCGATCGAGTAGAATGGTCAGAGGCACGCCAGTCCACTCGGCATTGCCAACGGCGCCGAGCTCCCATTGAACGCCACGCACGCGCGGGACGAGCAGCGCACGTCCATTGCCCGCGCATTCCATCGTTGCAACGTGCGTTTCGGCCGGCATCGCTTTCAGCTCCTGATACGTGAGCGACAGCGGATTGGCGACCGCGCCGTCGATGTGCAGCCGGTACGCCGAACGGTCGATTCTCGGAGCGTCGAAGTGACTACGGATGTAGAAGTGATCTGACGGCGTGAGGTACGAGTCGACTTCGTTGAGGGGAGTTTCCTCATTCACCGGATTCGTCTGCCGAACGATCATCTCGACTGATGCGGGGTGCTGCGCTTCCGACATGAACGCCACTCCTTGAGGAACCCTGCGGGATACGCGAGGGCTGGAAGAAAAGTTGAACGCCAGTGTTCCCGCTAGTCCGCGATCACTCGCCGCTCGCCAAGGTCATCAATGTTCCCGTCATCGTCGCGACGAGCTTCTCATCCGTCCCGGTGATGGCAGCGACATCCGCGTGGCAGACGGTGATCGTGCGGCCGGCGCGGATCACTCGGCCGCGCGCCTCGAGGCGCTCGCCGACGGCGGGGGCGAGCAGGTTGAGCTTGAACTCGATGCTGAGGACACGCGCGCCGGGCGGCATGAGGGTGTGTGCGGCGTAGCCACAGGCACTGTCGGCGACGGCGGCGACGATCCCGGCGTGGACAAAACCGTCTTGCTGCGTGAGGTCGTCGCGGAACGGGACAACGATGTCAACGGCTCCCGGCGCGACGGTGCCTAACGTCGCACCAATCGTCGCCATCACACGTTGCGCGCCGAAGCTCAGGCGGACTTTGGTTTCGTACTCGGCGTCGGCCGGTGAAAGCTGGGGCATCGAGTGGCACGTGTCGGACGGTGAACGGTGACGGCGTTCATCAGAACGTAACACAGCCAACCGATGGGTCACCAAGCTCGCCGACGGTTCGTTCCGGTTGCGTCCGGCTTCCGTGCGAGCTTCACTCGCTCCGCAACGCCGTACTCGGATCTGCCCGTGATGCCCGAAGCGCCGGAGCCGCACTGGCGACGAATGCCACCAGACCCAGTGTCAGCGCGACGACACCGAAAACCGCGGGATCGCGCGACGATTCCTGGAACAACAGCGGCTGCAACCAACGAGACAGGAGGAGCGCCGTGACCAGACCGAGGGTCACCCCAGCCGCCGCGAAGGTCATTGCTTGCGCAACGATCAGCCTAACGATGTTCCACACCTGCGCGCCGAGCGCGACGCGTACGCCCATTTCGTGCGTCCGTTGCTCGACGTCATGGGCGATGACGGCGTAGAGACCCACGGCGGCGACGAGGAGTGCCAGCACGCCGAAGGCGCTGAAGGCCTCGGCGCCGAGACGCCATGACCGCCGCTGGCGATCGACGAGGTCCTCGAGCGTCGAGACGGTAACGTAGGCGGGCGCCGGCATCACCGCCTGTAAGGCGCGACGAACTTGCTCCATCTGGGCCGGCGCGTCGCCGGTCATGCGAAGCAGGAGTCGATTGCCGGGCCGCATAGACGGCGGTGCCTCGTCAGGCATGTAATAGACGAGTCGCTCATTGTCACTGATGCTGTATTGCACGGCGTCCTCGGCGATCCCGATCACCGTGGTGCACGGCATCGTGTCTGCCTCGAGGCGAAAACACTGACCGAGGGCATCCTTGCCCGGCCACAACCGCCGCCCCATGGACTCGCTGACCACCGCGACACGGCCTAACGAGCCACGTTCGCTCGGCGTGAACCCGCGACCACGAAGGATGTGCGTCTGGACGACACTGAAGTAGTCCGGCGTTGTCGCCTGGTAATTGAAACGACCCAGCCGCTGGACGGAGTCGATGCCGCGGACGAAGAGCGAAAACGTGCTCGTGCCGAATGGCAGACCGTTCACGCGCGCCGCGAACGCCACGCCGGGAAGCGACTGCGCCGCCCCGAGGAGTCGGGCACGAAATGCCGTCACCGTGGCGCTGTCCATGACGAGGCCGCGATAGTTCGGCGTGACGATCAGGACTGGATCAGGCTCCCAACCGAGACGCTGTGAGCGAACGTTGTCGAGACTTCGCACGAACAGCCCGGCGCCGACGAGCAGAATAACCGAGAGTGCGCCCTGCGCGACCAGCAGCGTCGAGCGGGTTCGCGAGCGTTGATAGTGGGCCTCGCGCATGCCCGCCCGGAGCACGCTCGAGAGATCGCCGCGGACGGCAAGTAGCGCTGGCCCGATCGACGTGAGGATGCCCGCAGCGCCGGCGAATGCGACGGCGATGAGCAACGTCTCCCAGTCGAGCAGCGCCCCTTCGTGGACGACGAGTCGCTGAAGTGCGGCGGCAACCCACAGGGCAACGACGATACCCGTTAGGCAGCCGAGTGTCGAGAGGAGGGTGCTCTCGACGAGAAATTGCGTCGCGAGCCGGCGATGGCTGATACCTAGCGCGAGCCGCACGGCGATCTCGCGGCGGCGGCGGAGCACGCGCGCCACCATGAGATTGGCGACGTTGGCGCACGCGATGAGCAGAACGATCACGGCGACGCCGCCGACCCAGAGCAGTGTGCGAGACTCGAGTCCCGCGTCCGGCCCGCCCGCGCGTCGCACTGCACCGGCGACAGCACGAGGTTTCCTGCTGGCCGACGGCGGGAGCCACGAGTCGAGCAGTCGCTGCGCGTCCCAGCTCCGGACATACGCCTTCGTCAAGTCGGCGGACGCCGCAGCGACGGTGACACCGGGCTTCCGCCGTACGAGCATGCTCATCCAGTCCCAGTGGTAGCTTCGGGCGAAGCTCTGCGCATTGCCCTGGTTGAGCATGTAGGCAAACGTGGTGACAGGAACGAACACGACCGGCGGTTCACCCTCTGTGACTCCGACGAACCCCTTCGGTGCGACGCCGATGATCGTGAGGAGACGTGGCCCGACTTGAAGTTTCTCGCCCAAGACGTTCCGACCCGCCATCGACGACTGCCAATAGTCGTAACTGATGACGACGACGTCGGCGCCCATCGGCACCGAATCTTCCGAGGCGTCGAAGAATCTGCCTAACGCCGGGCGCGCGGTAAAAAAGCCGAAAAAGGACGCACTCACGCCCGCAGTCTGTCGTTCTCGTCCGACGTCGCTCGGTCCGACCGCGAGTTGCCACGCCGACACCGCGGCATATTGCGAGAAGGAGCTCGTCCAGCGCTCGAGGTCGAGATAGCGCGCGTACTGGTAAAGGGACGACGTGAAGCGCTGGTCGCGACCGAATTGGAGATAGACGCGATGCACGGCTCCGGGATCGCGTAGCATGGCGAAGGGGCGGAACATGAGCCGATCGACGGCGCCGAACATCGCGGCGTTGACGCCGATGCCGAGGCCAAGCGTGATCATCACGGTGGCCGTGAAGACGCGTGATCGGCGGAGCCCGCGCACTGCATAGCGGAAATCTTGTGGAATGTGCATGCGACTTGGACAGCAGGCGGGAGGAAAGGGTTAGAGCGGCACGACATTTCCACCGCTCCTTGCCATTACCTGGAGGAACCATGGCTGAGAAGCAATCGGTGCTCGTGGACATCATTGATGGCGCCATCGCCGGGGCGGTGGCGACGTGGATCATGGGCAAGGTGACGACACTGCTCTATGAGCGAGAGGGCACCATTGCGCGATCGCGAGAGGATAGTGCACGGCATGGGCAGACCGCGTACGGCGTCGCCGCCGACAAAGTGGCCAAATTCCTCGGACACTCACTCTCGGACGACGAGCGACAGCGCCAGGGGGAGGCCATCCATTGGGCGTTGGGTATTGGCGCGGGCGCACTGTACGGCGTGCTTCGGCCGCGTGTCGCCGCATCGTCCGCGGCGGCGGGCCTCGCCTTCGGAGGCGTTTTCTGGCTCGTGATGGATGAAACGGCGACGCCGTTGCTCGGACTCACCCCGGGGCCGAAGGCCTTCCCGTGGCAGACGCACGCCCGCGGACTCGCCGGTCATCTCGTTTATGGCACGGTCGCAAACGCCGCGTTAGCGAGGCTCGAGCACGGTGCCTAACGACGAAACGAAACAGAACGAGCGAATAGCACAGGACGAGTGATACCTAACGAGAACCGGCGCACCATGCGGCGCGCCGGTCGCGTACAGGCGAGGACAAGCGCTCGATCAGGTCGTGCGCGGGCCGAATCGGTTCTGCCCCTTGGTCCCTTCCTGACAGAGCCAGACGAGCAGAACGAACGCGCCGATGATGGTGAGCGGAAGAAGGAACCACCAGCCGGAGCGATCGGTGTCGTGGAGCCGCCGAATGAGCACGCCGAGATTCGGCAGGAACAGCGCAATCGAGGCCAGGGCGTAGAGATTGCTCGCCCAGTTCACGCCCAACGTTAGAGGAACGACGAGGAGGATGGCGCAGTTCAGCAGCGTTATGAAAAGCACCCAGTACCAGTACTCGGCGCGTCGCGAACGGCCGCTGAACTGTATGTACTTGCTGAACCCTGCCGAAACGGCCTCGCCGAAGCCCATCGGCGGGATGGTGGCCGACGTGCCCATGTTGCTGGCGGCCATCGGCCGATTGACTGGTACGCTCGGTGTCTGCATTGGCGACCTGAGTCGTGGTGGAGGAGAGGAAGGGAGGTGGCGAACCCCAACATGCGTAGGGACGCGGCTTGATAAGTGACTAAAGTGTTAGTCTTCAGGTAACGCGAGGTGCCGTCCCGGGCGTTAGGCCCGGTACGGCCAGTCGTGCCGAGCAGTTTTGTTTGTGATACGGCCTTGTTCAGACGAACACATCGGCTGGATTTAGCGACGGGCCACGCGAGCCTCGGACGACGTGCCCCGATCACTGGCGTTCATGAGGCCCGCCATTCATACTACCTGACCTCACGGGCTACGCCGCTCGCGAGTCCCCACACTTTACATGCTCAATTCGATGCTCGGTCGCACCGCATTCCTGCTTTTCGCTTCCGCTGCCGCGCTGACGGCGCAGGCCCCGACGATCACGCAGCAAGGTGATCCCAGCGTCAAGTCGGATACGATTTACAAGCTTGCCGTGAAGGCTGCGGACCATCCCGAGGAGGAGGCCGTTTTCCTGCTCGACGATGGCGTCGTGCGCCTCGAGGCCGATGGTCGAGGGAAGGAGACGTTCCGGCAAGTTGTGCAGATACTCAAGCCTGGCGCCGTCGAACGGTACAACGAGTTTCGATGGAGCTACGCACCCGGGCACGAGAAGTTCACGCTGAACTGGATTCGCGTCATCGGCGCGGATGGCAAGGTGATCAGCGAAGGCCCGTCGCACGAGCAGGACTCGGATGTGCCGGCCCAGATGGGCGACCCGGTGTATTCCGACCGCAAGGTGAAGAGGGTTTCGCTATCCGGCGTCGCCGTGGGCACGCTCGTCGACTACAGTTATTCGCGCGAGGAGCTCAAGCCCTACCTGCCTGGCGATTTTTTTCAGAGCTGGAGCGTCTCGACGGGACTCACCGTCAAGCGGTCGCGCCTCATCGTCGACGTGCCAGCGTCGCTCGCCGTCCCGCTCCATGAGCGAAATCTAAACTTCCCGAGAAAGACACAGGACGTCAATGGACGCCGAGTGTATACCTGGATCGCGGCGGACGTCCCGCGGCTCAAGGGTGAGCTCTACGCGGCCGACTCGAACAACGTACAGATGCAGGTGGCGCTCTCGTCGCCGCTCACGTGGCAGGACGTCGGCAGCTGGTACGCGAAGATTTCGCACGACCGGTACGCGTTAGGCAAGGCGTCGGAGACCAAGCTGCACGAAGTGCTCGCGTCGGCGGCGCCAAAGACGCGAGGCGACACCATCCGCGCCGTGCATCGCTGGGTCGCGCAGGACATTCGCTACGTGTCGATCGCCCTCGGACTCGGCGGCTACCAGCCGCGGTCGCCCGACACCGTCGTGGTGAGCGGCTTCGGTGACTGCAAGGACAAAGCGACGCTCTTCGTTGCGGCGATGAACTCGCTGGGGATCACGACGTTCCCGGTGCTGCTCAACTCCACGGGCGTGTCCTACAGAGAGCTCGCGACGCTCGACCAACTCGACCACGCCATCGCGGCAGTACAAACGCCCACTGGATATCAGTTTACTGATCTCACCTCGGAGTTCACGCCCTACGGCGAGCTGCCGTACGGCGAGCAGGGCGAGCTTGCGCTTGTCGTCCACCCCGACGGCACGACGGAGCAGAAGGAGCTTCCGCTCTCGCATCCGTCGGATAACGTGACGACGATTCGCGTCTCCGGCATTCTCTCGAGCGACGGCATGTTCAACGGCCGGTACGACGAGGAGGGAACGGGGGCCCTGCAGTACAGCCTACGTTCGGCGTTCGAGAATCCGCTCGATTCGACCGAGAAGGCGAATGCGGCGAACGCGATTGCGTCGAAATTCTTCGATGGCGCCGAGGGCGATAGCCTAACGGGTTTCGAGGGGAAGGATCTGCACGCGACACCTCACATGAGCATCGAGATCAAGCACGGGAAAGCGGCATCGCCGGCCGGCGCCTCGGAGATCTTCACGATCCCGTTCGGCAGCACGGCAGGGCTCAACTCGGTTGCGAAGGAGTTGGAGACGGCGAAGGAGCGACGCTTCCCCGTGGATGCGGTGCGCATTTTCGGCAATCGATCGACACTGGTTGAGCTCACAGTCAAGTTGCCTGCGGGTTGGAAAGCGCAGCTACCGCCTGGCGTGAAGGCAGTGAGTCCCTTCGGGAGCTACGAATCGACGTACACGCAAGTGGGCGACGAGCTCGTTCTCACGCGGCGAACGGCGGGCGCGACGGGCGTGTATGCGCCCGATCGGATCAAGGATGTGGCGGTGTGGTTCCGCGACGTCGCGAAGGATGACGCGAAGATGATCGTGATTGCGACAAAATAGGCGTTCGGGATCTCAGACCATTCGTCATCGAGTCGCACTTCCCGAAAGCGAGAAATCGGCGGAGCCTACCTTCATGACGGTGCGCGTTCGGGCGAGAGGCGACCCGGCCGCCACCGTCGAGTCGGTCAGGGGAGCTGTCTCGGCCCAAGCGCCGTAGACTCGTCCGCCGTATGCGGTGAGCCAGGTATAGTCGCCAAGGAAGGCTCCGTGTCCCTCGAATGGCGCATCCGACCAACGGTAACTCGTGAAGCGGCGCCCTCCGTCGGTCGAACGGGCAAGCGTCATGCTCGTTAGGCGATTCTCGGGATCCGCGCCACGGTCGTAGAACTGGACGTACACGTCACCGCTCATGGGATCCACGGCCATCCATTGGAGGAACTGGTCCCGTCCATTGTGGAGCGAATCCGAATTAACCCGTGCGGCCGTCGACCACGAGCGGCCCTCATCGTCGGACGTCGCGAGGAAGACGTCGATGTCGCCGTTGCGGAAGTCCGTCCAACACGCATAGAGCCTCGCGTCGACGCCGCCACGAGCGTTGGCAGACGGGCGCCGCCCGATGCCAACTTGAGGAAAGCCGAAGACGCGGCCAATGCCCGGCACGGCTCCGGTGCCGCCGAAGTACGGCGGGCCGACCTCGAGCACCGGCCGTGATGGAGTGAAGCTGCGGCCACCGTCGCGCGAGATCGCGAGTGCGATCGTTGAGCGCCAGTTCCAAACTGCGTAAATGGTTCCGTCGGGCCCGACCGTACCGATAAAGCCGACGACGTCGCCGTTGTCATCGCGCGGAAATCCCGCCTGCGTACTGATACGAATCGGCGTCGACCAATTCTGCCCCTGATCGGTCGACTGCGAGAAGAGAATGATGGATTTGTCGAGCTGCCACTCGATCCAGCCGACGTAAAGCGATCCGTGGTGTGGACTGTTCGGTGAGTTATCGGCAAAGATGCGAGGCATGTCCTCGTACTGCATATCCGGTTCGTTGCCGGTGTACCAGGCGCGAACCGGAACCGGGGCGTCCCAACTTCTTCCGCCATCCCCCGACCGGCGGACATAGATGCCGTTGCGACCAGCACCGTGTCGCCAGTACGAGGGAGTTCCAAGTTTGTCAAACGTCAGGTAAGAGACGTACGCATTCCCCTTGTCGTCGAACGTGGTGGACACGTCGCCCGCCCTGCGCCAGTCAGAGGGAGCGATCACACCTGCCGGACTGAACGTGCGGCCCGCGTCGAGCGAGTAGGCGCCCGCCGCCGCCCCTTGGTAGACGGCGAGTATCCGCGAAGGGTCTCGGGGATCGAGCGCGATTCCAGGCTCGCTCCAGGGACCAGGAGCGGTGACCGCTACTACGCGAGCCCCTGGGGCGCGAGGAAGGACTGACTGCGCACGCAGTACACCAGAGGCGCAAAGAGGAATGAGAGCGACGAGGGTTCTGATCGGCATTGCCTAACGGCGTTCTGAAGGGAGTGATCAGGCTGGATCGAGAGATCTCGATCTCCTCAAAGCTGAGTCATCCCATCGGTCAGCGCCAGCACGAACCCGCAGATGGTTCGGGCGCGAGAGATGCTCACAAATCGACTCGTACTCCTGCGATATTCCGCTCGTGGATCTGAAATCAGGCTATCCCCTGTGGCCCGTCAACGACGGGCTGATTCATACCTATCCCCGACTCGACGGCGACGCGCGATGCGACGTCGCGATCGTCGGTGGTGGCATCACCGGCGCTCTCGTTGCGCACCATCTCATCGAGGCGGGCTTCGATGCCCTGGTGGTCGATCGGCGGGATGTCGGATGGGGGAGTACCGCCGCCTCGACCGCCCTGCTGCAGTACGAGATCGACGTCCCACTCGTCGAGCTGATCGAGATGCGCGGTCGCGATCACGCGAACCGCGCGTATCTCGCCTGTCGCGATGCCATCGGAAAGCTCGAGCGCGTCGCGAAGGCTTCGAGCGGCTCGTTCGGCTTCGAGCGAAAGAAGAGCCTCTACCTCGCGACGGGAAAGCGCGATCGCAGGCTGCTGCGTGCGGAGCTCGAGGCCCGGCACGCCATCGGCATTCGCGTCGACTGGCTGGACGAAGAAGACATCACCGCGCGATTCCCGTTTCGGCGACCGGCGGCGTTGCTGTCGCATGACGCCGCGCAGGTCGACGCGTACGGCTTCGCTCACGCGCTCTTCGGAGATGCAGCGCGACGCGGCCTTCGGGTGTTCGATCGAACCACCGTGATGGACATTGACGCGACGGCTCGCGGCGTCACGCTCGTCACCGCTGACAAGTGCCTCGTGCGCGCTCGATACCTCGTGTTCGCGACCGGCTACGAGACGCGTGACTTCCTCGACGACAGAGTCGCGCACCTGGCGAGCACGTACGCGTTCGCGAGCGAGCCACTGGCACCGATCGCCGGCTGGGGGGAAGACCACTGCATGATCTGGGAACACGCGCACCCATATCTGTATCTTCGCACGACGGCGGACGGGCGCGTCATCGTGGGCGGCGAGGATGAGGATTTTAGTAATCCCGCGCGGCGCGACCGGTTACTCGCCGCGAAAACCGCGAAGCTCGCCGCCCGTTTCCGCGCGTTGTTCCCGGATGTCGAACTGGAGGTCGGTTTCTCGTGGGCCGGCACCTTTGGTGAGACCAGGGACGGTCTCGCCTACATCGGCACTCATCCCGACTGGCCGAGCTCCTACTTTGCGCTCGGCTACGGCGGCAACGGCATCACGTACGGCATCATCGCCGCCGAGATCATCCGTGACGCACTGACGGGCCAGGCGAACGATCAGGCGGAGCTGTTTTGCTTCGGACGATGATCTAGAGAAGTTACTCAACTTTCTCGAGCGGGGCTTCCGCCGGTCCGCCGATCACCTGACCTTCGGGCGTGAACCGCGACCCGTGGCACGGACAATCCCAGCTGCGCTCGGCGTCGTTCCAGCGGACCAGGCACCCCATGTGCGTGCAGACGGCGCTCACTTTCACGATGTCGCCGTCGTCCTTTCGGTGCACGGCGACGCGCTGACCGCCGAGGGAGATGACCTTGCCGCGACCGCGAGGGATGTTCTCGACGCCTGACGCGTCGTGCGGGCGCAGCCGATCGGCGATGTAATAGCGTGGGTAATCGATGTTTTCGCGGACGAGGCGCTCGAGTGCGCCTAACGAATGCGGCTTTCGATCGGGATCGAGGAGCTCCTGCCAGGGAGTGGGCCGGCCGAGAATCGCGCCCTGGATCATCAATCCGGCGAGAGTGCCGAAGGTGAGGCCATTCCCCGCGAATCCTGTCGCGATGTACTGGTGCGGCGAGACCTCACCGATGTACGGAAGGCCGTCGCTCGTCTCGATGACCTGACCCAGCCAGCGGCGCTCGATCTGCACCGATGGCACGACGCGCAGCAACGTTTCCGCCAACCGCTCGAAGCATTCCTCGGTCTCGGTGACCTGGCCCGTTTTGTTGTCCTGGCCACCGAAAATCGCGTATCGTGCCGAGCCGCGATCGTGGACGCGGAGATAGTTGTACGGATTCGCCGTGTCGCAATACAGACCCGGCATCAGCGAACGATCGGCGATCGGACCGCCGAGCACATAACTCGAGTAGAGGTGGAGCTTCGATTGAAAGACCGTTGCGCCAAGTAGGTTTCGAATGCCGACGAGCGGTGTGTGCGTCGCGATCACGAGATCGGAGCAGACCACGTTCTCGCCATTGACGATCACCGCGAACGGGTCCTCGATCATGGCGCCGACGTCACATCCTTCGCGCACGATGGAGCCGTCGCCCTCGATTGCCGATGCAAGGCCGAACAAGTAGTCCAACGGATGAAAGACTGCCTGATCGGCGAAGGCGATCGCTGCCTTGCTCGTCGGCGGCGCAAATTCGACGAAGCGTGCGGCGAAGCCGAGCGTGCGCGCGAGCTCCGCGTCGGCCCGCAGCGCCTCACGAGAAGCCACGGCATCAGGGTCGTCGACGAACGGAGCGCACAGGTATCCGGGGACGCGCTGGAAGCCGCACGCGATACCTGCAGCGCGGCTGAGCGATTCAATCAGGTCGATCGCGACGGCGCCGCCGCGCCACACGAGTTGTGCGGCGTCATTGCCGAATTGCTTCGCGAGCCGCGTGATGCGCTCATCGGTGACGTATGTCAGGTGCGCCGATGTGTTGCCGGAATCACCCGCGCCGAGTCGCGCCCGCTCGAAAACAGCAACGCGCTTGCCGGCCTGCTTGAGCAGGTACGCCGCCGTGAGGCCACAAATGCCGCCGCCGACAACGGCGACGTCGACCTCCGTCGGAAGCGCGCCGGTGAAGTGCGGTGGGGTCGAGGCGCGCCAGAGCGACTCGTCGATCGCTCTGGCGAGGCTCGTCGTCGTCATCGCATGTCCGGTCGATTGCGCTCGACCTCACCAAAACGCTGCGACGTCACGTCGCGATCGAAGCGCGTCGTGCGCTGGGCGTCAGGGTTCACGATCGACTCCGCAATCTGCGTCAACTTCTTGTCCGTCTCGGCTTCTTCGTCGAGCGTCCTCTGCAGATCCGAGGCGTCTTCCGTGAGGCCAAGCGCATCGGCGTACGTGCGAGCACAGCCGTAGCCGGCGATCTCGTAATGCTCCACACGCTGCGCCGCCGCGATGAGTGCCGCATCGACGACGCTCTGATTGCCGCCTTTCTTAATCGCTTCACTGCCTTCCTTCAACAGCCCTTCCATTCCCTTGCACTTCTTGTCGTCGATCCTTTCTCCGAGGCGTTTGCCGATGGCCTCCAGGCGACGCGCGTGCTCCCGCGTCTGCGTCAGATGCTTGGAGAATCCGTCGCGAAGCTGCGCGTGCGACGTCGTCTCGATCATTTTCGGCAGCGCCTCGATAATCTGCGTCTCCGCGCTGTACAGATCGCCGATCTGATCGAGATAGAGATCCTTCATGTTGTCGAGACCCATGATGCCTTTCCTCCGCAAAAATCAGGGATCGGCATAGTTTGCAGGAAGCACGCCTTTGTCGCAGAATCATGACCCATGGTCTGGGAAGAACGCTGGCACCCGCTACGCCGGGAGTGGGTCATCATCTCGTCGCATCGTGACGAACGTCCGTGGCACGGCGAACGCGTGTCCAATGACAGGCGTGCGGTGCCTCCATACGCACCGGACTGCTATCTGTGTCCCGGCAACGGGCGCAGCTCTGGTCAACGAAACGAGCAATACAGCGGCGTTTTCGTTTTCGACAACGACCATCCGTGCGTCGGGCCTTCCGCGCCAAACGAGCTTTCGTCGCCATCAGGGATTTACCAGAACCGACCGGCGCGCGGCGTGGCGCGCGTCGTCTGCTTCGACTGTCGCCACAACGTCACGCTCGCTCAGTTGAGCGAAGTAGAAATCCTCTCTTTGCTGACGACGTTGCAGGCGCAGTACGTGGAGCTCGGTGCGCGCGATGAGGTGAAGTGCGTTCACATCTTCGAGAACAAGGGCGAAGTCGTGGGCGTGAGCAATCCGCACCCACACTGCCAGATCTACGCAACGGATTTCGTGTTCAAAACGGTCGAGATCGAGGCCGAGGCGCAGGCGGATCATCTCGAGAAGTACGGCCAGCCGCTCTTTCAAGACATGATCGCGGCCGAGGAATCGGACGGCCGGCGACTCCTTGTGCGACGCGATCGCGCACTCTCGTTCGTTCCCTACTTCGCGCGCTATCCATACGAGACCTACGTTGCGCCTCGCGAGACGCGACCGAGTCTGGCAGCGCTCACACACGACGAGCTCGTGGACTTGAGCGCCGTCCTGCGCGAAACGTTGATCCGACTCGACAATCTGTGGCGCATGTCTTTTCCCTACGTGATGGTGCTCCATCAGGCGCCGACGGATGGAGGCGCTCATCCGGGATTTCACTGCCACATTCAGATCCATCCGCCGCTGCGCAAGCCGGGTCTCCTCAAGTATCTCGCCGGCCCGGAAATCGGCGGGGGAAACTTTCTCAACGACACCGCGCCCGAGGAGAAAGCTACCGAGCTGCGCGCCGTCTCGAGCGTACACTACACACAGGCCGAGTGAGGTGACGGCCGTGGAAAGTCTGCTCGAACCGATCCGGGCGATTCACGAGCGGATTCGTGATGCCGTCGTCGAAGCGTGCGAGCGACAATCATCGGAGCAGCTCGCGACCGTCGCGACGGACGACGCAGCCGAAAGCGACACCATTTACGCGATCGACCGAATTGGAGAGCAGCTTTTCGTCGACGGCCTGAGCGAACTGGCGCGGCGCGAGCCGATCTGTCTCGTCGGCGAAGGACTCGCCGACGGCCTGGTGCTGCCTAAAGGCACGAGCGGCGACGACTGCCGCTGGCGCGTGTTGATCGATCCGATCGACGGCACACGTGGACTGATGTATCAGAAGCGGAGCGCCTGGATCCTCACCGGCGTCGCGCCGAACCGTGGTCCGGCGACTCGGCTGCGTGACATCGCCCTCGCGGTGCAGACCGAGATCCCGCTCGTGAAACAGCATCTGTGCGATCAGCTCTGGGCGATGCGCGGACGCGGTGTCGAGGCGCGGCGACTCAATCGTCTCTCGGGTGGCTGCGAGCGCCTAACGCTGCGACCATCGCGAGCGGCGGGGATCGAACACGGCTTTGCCACGGTTGTGCGATTCTTCCCAGGCGCGCGCGATGTTCTCGCGGCAATCGACGACGACATCGCCCGCGCGCTGGTGCCTCCGAAGCCGGGACGAGCCGCGTGCTTCGAGGATCAGTACACGTCGACGGGGGGCGAGCTGTATGAATTGATGGCCGGTCATGATCGCTTCGTTGCGGACTTGCGGCCACTGATGCAATCGGTGCGCGCCTCACGAGGCCTTCCGTCAGGGCTGTGTTGTCATCCTTATGATCTCTGCACCGCGCTCGTCGCCCAGGAGTCGGGCGTGATCGTCACCGATCACGCGGGCGCGGCGATCGATACGCCCTTCGACACCCTGGCCGACGTGAGCTGGGTCGGCTACGCGAACGAACGTGTGCGCGCCGCAGTCGAACCCGTGCTGCAAGCGTCGCTCCGGCAGCGAGGGCTTCTATGAGCGAACGTCTGGCCGAGCGTTCGGGCGTCGAGGTGCGACGTCTGGCAGCGCTGCGCGACGCCGGCGAGGCGCATTGGTTCCAGAGCGCGATAGACCGTCTGCGCGGTCTGCCGCACGAAGCCGATGAGCGTGTGCGCAACTTCTTCGCGAGGGATGCGCCGATCTACATCGGCCGGGCACCCGGCCGCCTCGACGTCATGGGTGGCATCGCCGACTACAGCGGATCCGTCGTGCTGGAATTGCCGCTTGACTGTGCAACGGTGGCGATGGTTCAGCCGCGCACGACACGGTTCTGCGAAATGGCGACCCGCCGCGGTGAACGATGGCACCTGTTTCGTATGGAGTCATCGCGGTTGGCCTCAGGCCGTCCGCTCGGAACGCAGGCGGCGCTCAGGGCGTGGTTCCATGGCCGTGGCAGCGAGCGATGGGCGAGCTACTGCGCTGGCGTCATTCAGTGTTTCCTGCAGCGCGCCGCGCGCGAGGGAGGCCGGGTGCCGGTCGGACTGCGAGTCGTCATCGATTCGACGGTGCCGGCGGGGCGAGGCGTCGCGTCGTCGGCGGCGATCGAGGTCGCGGTCGGGATGGCGGTGGCCGCGGCGTGTTGCAGCACGGTGTCGGCGACGGAGCTTGCCACGCTCTGTCAGTCGGTAGAGAACAACGTCGTTGGCGCGCCGTGCGGCATCATGGATCAGATGACGAGCGCCTGCGGCCGTCGCGGCAGTCTTTTGCGCCTGCTCTGTCAGCCAGGGTCGATCGAGGGTCACGTCGAGATTCCGGCCGGCTATCGTTTCTATGGCATCGACTCCGGTATCTCGCACGTAGTGTCGGGCGCGGACTATGGCACCGTCCGGACCGCGGCGTTCATGGGCTATCGAATGATCGCCGCGCGTGCGGGTCTCCGCGTCGAGCGCGAAGGCAATCGTGTCCGAATCGACGACCCGCACTGGCGCGGGTATCTGGCGAATCTTTCCGATTCCGAGTTCACTCATCTTGCCGAAAGCCTGCCCGCGGCGATCGGCGGTGCCGAGTTCCTCGAGCGTTATGACGGCATCACTGACTCGGTGACGGCGGTCCGCGCGGATCGGCGCTATCCTGTACTTGCCGCAACTGGTCATCCCGTGCGCGAGCACGCTCGCGTTAGGCGATTCGCGGAGCTGTTGACCTCCCTCGCCGCTCGGCCCGCCGCGGCAGTCGAGATGGGACGGCTCATGGTCGACTCGCACCGAAGCTATGGAGCGTGCGGCCTCGGCAGCACCGGGACGGACCGACTCGTCGAGCTCGTGGCCGCCGTCGGGGCCGACCGCGGCGTCCACGGCGCAAAGATCACCGGCGGCGGCAGTGGCGGCACGGTCGCCGTATTCGCAACGGTCGAAGCAGAACCACTGGTGCGGGACGTGGCCGCTCGTTATGCAGCCGAGTCGGGTCGTCGCGCCAGTGTGTTCACGGAGTCAGGGCCCGGCGCGGCGGAGATCGGTGTCCTGATGCTCGAGCCGTCGGACAGCCAACACCAAGCCTAACGACGAGCAATCAGTGGCGCCCCGAGCAGCTCTGGTGTCGCCAGCTGTGTCTGCACAAACGTCCAGCGCTGGGTCAGGATCGACGAGGGTGCCTGCGCGATCGTGAACGTCGCCCGTGGATCGAGCGCCGCCTGTGCTGAGCGCTCCACGCCCGCGAGGACGGCTAAACGGACGAAGCCAGACGTCTCCGAAAGCGCGGCGCCGGGGATCCGAAGCGTCGTAAGCGCGCCAGGCGCAACGCGGCCGAGCCACCATTCGCGTTTTTCGCCGACGAAATAGACGTCGACGTGAGTCTGCCCCTGGTTGTCGAAGCGAATGGCGACCGGGTGTGCCGGTGTGGCCACCGCACCGTCCCAGGTGACCGGCGTCGCTGCTGGGGCACAAGCGCCGAGCACGAGCGTCGCCGGCAGAGCGACCGCGAGTGAAACCGCTGAAACAGCAGTACGGATAAGCGTCGTAGTCATCCTGTCCTCCATCGAAGGAATCAGGCGCGTTCAGCGCCTCATTCCATAGCGCGTCAAATGAGACCAAACCCACTCACCGTCCCGAGTGTCCATCAAGCAGACGGGCTTCTTCCACTCCAGCTTCCCCGGGTCGCCGCGAAACCATGCACATTCCCACGCCGCCAGATGGCGCGCACGAGGTTACCGAACTCCTGCGCGCATGGGGCGCAGGTGACGAACAGGCCTCCGACGAGCTCGCGCGGCTCGTCTACGAGGAGTTGCGGCGCCAGGCGCGACACGCCCTGATCAAGGAAGGCGATGGGCACACACTGCAGCCGACCGCACTCGTACATGAGGCGTGGATGCGCCTCGACGAACAGCACGGCGCGAGCTGGGAGAGCCGGACTCAGTTTTTCGCCGTTGCCGCACAGATGATGCGACGCGTGCTCGTCGATCATGCGCGCTCGCGTCGCACACTGAAGCGGGGAGGCGCCGCAGCGCAGGTGACACTCGGCGGCGTGGAGGGCGAGCTGGCTGTCGACGGGACGCCGCTCGACGCCGTGGATCTGCTCGCCCTGGACGATGCGCTCGCTCGCCTCGCGGCGCTCGATCCGTCGAAGGCGCGTCTCGTCGAGCTGCGCTATTTCGCCGGGTTCAGCATACCGGAGGCCGCCGCGGCGCTCGGCGTGTCCGAGGCGACGATTGGTCGCGAGTGGGTCGTCGCGCGCGCGTGGTTGCGACGCGAGCTGGAGGCCTAACGATGACGATGCCCGAGCCCTCCGGCATACCTCCAATGTCACCGGAGCGGTGGCGCCTGATCGAGGTAGTCTTCCAGGGCGCGCTGGCGTGCACGGCGGATCAGCGTGAGAGTTTCCTCAAGGACGCGTGCGGCGACGACGACGCGATGCGGCGGGAAGCCCTGTCACTGCTCGCCGCGCACGAGAGTATGACGGAGAGCTTTCTCGAGCGTCCGGCCGGCTCAGCGCTGCCGCCTAACGAACGCACCGCCGCAGCGTTGGCGAACGCGCTGGACGGGCGCTACGCGATCGAGCGCGAGATCGCGCACGGCGGGATGGCGACGGTCTATCTTGCGCGCGATCTGCGCCACGACCGCAGCGTCGCGATCAAGGTGATGCGGGACGAGATTGCAGCAGCCGTTGGGGCACAGCGATTCCTGGAGGAGATTCGCGTCACCGCGTCGCTCCAGCATCCGCACGTTCTCCCGTTGTACGACTCGGGAAGCGCCGGCGGCCTCCTCTGGTACGTCATGCCATTCGCCGACGGAGAAACACTGCGTTCTCGCCTCGAGCGCGAGCGGCGGCTTCCCATCGAGGACGCGTTGCAAATCGCGCGCGAGATCGCGGAGGCGCTCGAGCACGCGCACGCGCGTGGCGTCGTCCACCGCGACATCAAACCGGAGAACGTGTTGCTCCAGGGCGGACATTCCCTCGTCGCTGACTTTGGGATCGCGCTTGCCCTCGAGCGCGCCGGCGGCGAGCGCCTAACGCGCACCGGCCTCACGCTCGGGACGCCGCAGTACATGTCGCCCGAGCAGGCACGAGGGGAGCGCGCTCTCGATGCCCGCGTCGACGTCTACGCGCTTGGCGCCGTGCTGCACGAGATGCTCGTGGGGGAGGCGCCATTTGCCGCGGAGTCGCGTCAGGTCATGCTTCAGCGGATTCTCAAGGAGCCCGCGAAGTCGCTCGCGACGCGTCGTCCCGAAGTTGCGCCGTGGCTCGACGCGGCCGTACAACGATCGTTGGCGAAGCGCGCCGAAGATCGGTTTCCGAGTGCAACCGCGTTCGCAACCGCGCTGGTCGCGCCAGCAGCAGGAGCGGAAGCGCCTTCGGAGTCACAGTTCGATGTGCCGCACCGGCAGCCTAACGATGTGAAGTCGAGGGGCCTGGTGCCGACTCGAGTCGCGGTCTTCGCGGGCGTCGCGGGCATTGCGCTGGGGCTCGTCGTCGGTTGGATGCTTGCGCACGCGACACCGGTTCCACGGTGGGCGACTAACCGCCAGGGACTCGTACAACCAGAGAAGGCGGCCACAGCGGCGATTGCGAGCGCCGATATGGCTGCGAACACCGTTGGGTCTACTGACGGACTGTCGCTCGTCGTCGTCGATCGGGCGGGACGTTCGCTGCGCACAATTCCAGCAAATCGCCCGTGGACCCCGCGTTTCTCGCCGGACGGGCGTCGCGTCGCATACGGCGCATTCGGCTCGGGACGCGGTACGAGCGACCTGTGGATCACGGATCTCGACGCCGGCAGCACGCAGCGGCTCACCGACGACGACGGCGATAGCAATGATCCGCAGTGGAGTCCGGACGGCAACGTCATCGCCTATTCGGTGAGCGCTCCAGGTGGAAAGGACGTGGCCGTGCGACGCCTCGACGGCAGCGCGGCGCGAGTCGTCGCGTCGCGCGACGGCACGCAGTTCCCGAGCGATTGGCTGCGCGACGGGAATGCGCTTCTCGTCACCGACGATCAAGGTGCGGGCGGGCATGACGTCATCGTGCAGCCGGCCGATGGATCGGCGGCACGGCCGTATGCGGCGACATCCGCGGATGAGACGGCGGCGCGGATCTCCCCCGATGGGCACTGGATCGCGTACACGTCGGACCAGTCGGGAGCCCCAGAGGTCTATATGGATTCGTATCCGCGTGCCGGCCGACGCGTGGCGATCTCGAGGAACGGCGGAGTACACCCGGTCTGGCGCGCTGATGGGCGCGAGCTGTACTACTGGCGCAGCGATCGTCTCGTCGCGGTCCAACTGGGCATCGCAACGTCAGGTGCGCTGCCGGCTGTCGTGTCGGAGTCGGTGTTGTTCAGGGCACCGTATGTCGTTGGACTGAACACGATGTATGATGCCTCCCCGGACGGCAGTCGATTCGTCGTTGTGCAACACCAATAGGACGAAACGCTGGCCGAGCGTCGCGACCTGCCGCGACGAAGGCAGAGATCAGGTGCGCGGTGGGGGCACGAAGCGATGAGAGTGCTGCTCGTACGCGTGGGCATATGCGAGCACGCGCGCGTCGGTACCCGGCAAGCCGACGACCGAGAGATTGAGCGCCGGCATGTTGTCCGTCCCCATTCCAGCGGGGACGGACACCTCCGGCAAGCCGAGCCAGTTGCCGTAGCCAAGCGTCGTCCGGATGTTCGGCCAGGGATCGACGGCACGCGGAGCGTTGAATGGCATCGTCGGATAGACCATCGCCGACACGCCGGCGGCACGCATGGCGTCGGCAAGCTGCCTGACGATTTCCGCGCGCGAGCGCGCGAAGGAACGACCCGCCGGATCGTCCGTCATCGGATGGTCGAGGAGGGGCTCGCATTCCTCGAATGTCGCGGGGAGCACGTCATAGAAAGAGCGATAGGCGCCGTAGCCGCTGCGCACCGCCGCGCGCGCGTCGCTGGTGCGGCCCTCGAAGTAGCGGAGCAGCGCATTCGCGGTCGGCGCAGGCGATTTGGGATCGACGGCGACGTCGCCGCGCTCGCGCGCTGCGTTTGTGAAGGCGGCCCGATAGTTCGCCAAAGTAATCGGCGACGCGAATGACTCGGCACTAGCGCCAGCGGCGCGGAGATCGCCTAACGCGCGATCCCAGGCGGCGACGGCCTCAGCGCTCATCTGCGCGCGTGGGACGTGCGCGTCGACGACGCCGAGCCGCACGCCCGACAGCGCATCCGCGCGCAGTGCCGACAACGGTGCAGCGTCCCACGCACTCGTGAGTGCGAGCGGGTCCGACGCATCGGGGCCCGCGATCGCCGCGAGCAGCAGCGCCGCGTCGGCGACGAAGCGCGCGAGTGGACCGTGTGTGTCGAGATAGGGCCAGGTCGGTATCACACCGGTGCGTGGCACGAGACCGAAGGTCGGCTTCATCCCGACGACGCCGGTGAACTGGGCGGGAATACGATTCGAGCCGCCGTCGTCCGTGCCTAACGCGGCGAAGGCCATCCCGTCCGCGACGGCGACGGCAGAGCCAGCGCTCGATCCGCCCGGTGTGCGGGTGCCCGTCGGGTCGTGCGGGTTGAGCACCTGTCCCGTGTGACTGCTCGTCCCGTTGCCACGATAAGCGAAATCGTCGGCGGCTGTTTTGCCGAGGACGACGGCGCCGGCGGCGCGCATGCGCGTGACTTCGATCGCGTCGCGCCTAACGGAATCGGGGAAGAGGCGTGCCCAGTCGGCGTTCGAGCCCGTCGTCGGCAAACCGTTCATGTCGTAGATCGCCTTGGCAAACACCGGAACTCCGTCGAGCGGTCCGCGTAGCTGGCCCGCGCGCAGCCGCGCATCCGACGCGCGAGCATCGGCAAGTGCCGCCACGGACAGCACGTCGATCGCACGCCACTTCGATCCGTCGGCCCGGCAGCGCTCGAGGGCCCGGGTTGTCACCTCGGTCGCGCTCCACTCGCCACGCCGGCGGCCGGTTTGATAGTCCGCGATCGTACCGTCGAGCGGATCGGTCGCGGTGAAGCGTAGCCGCGGTAGCGGCAGCGCGGCGAAGGCGGCGAGCTGAATGAGCACTTCGCGGCGACTAGGTGACATCAGGGAGCTGGAATGTGAAGGCGGAGGAACCGCGGGTGGCGGAATTTGACGCTTTTGATCCCTCTTCGCATCTGACTTGCAAAGCGAATATGGCTGCGTACCCCTTCGGAGCCATCCCTGCTCGCGCATCGCGCCGACGAGGTTTTCCTCGAGGCAGTCGCGGAACGAATTCAAGCAGTCATCTGTCGTGATCCTCGTCACAACCTGGATGCCGAGGCAGAGAAACTCTGCGTCCGCGCCGAGGATCTGGGACGACTCATCGAAGGCGGCGATCGACCACTCGAGCCGGCGCTGGTGCTCGACGTGGTCGCAGCGGTCGTCCAGGAGTATGCCGTCGATCCAATGTGGCTGCTCACCGGCCAGTATGATGGGGCTGCACACCGGAATGCGTTGTTACTCGGCGAAGACAGGGGCAAACCAGGCCGGCAGATCCTTCGCGACATGGTTCAGGCGCAGTTCGATCAGCTGCGCGAGAAGCGATTCTATCTGACGCTGCCGCCGGCACTCGCGATCTTGCGCCAGAAGATGGTTTCGCTTCTGCGCTCGCGTTAGGCAGCATCCACCGCTAGACGCGCGAGATCGGCGCTCGCCAATTGCGGGGCGCTGCTGCATGTTTCCGTGCCCTCGCCCATGGATCCGTCGATGCCTTCACGTCGTGACTTTCTTCGCTATCTCGGTGTCGGTGCGGCCGGCGCCGTGTTGCCTTTTCGCGTGATGCGCTCGAGCACTGCAATGAGAGCGCCGGGCGATATGCAATTCGGGTATGCCGCCATTACGTGGGGCGGCAACGACGAGCAGGCGATCGATGACATCGCCGACCTCGGATTTCCAGGCATCCAACTCCGCGCGAGCGTCCTCGCCAAGTTCGCGGATCAGCCGTTCGCGCTACGGGATCTGTTGGCGCAGCACCATCTGGCGTTCGTCGCTCTATCGAGCGGCAACGTGTCGATCGATCCCGCGGTGGAGGCACGCACGATCGACGAGCACGTCGCGCACGCGAAGTTCCTGCGCGATGCGGGAGGATTGTATCTCCAGCTCATCGATGAGCGGCCGCAAGGATGGCCGGTCGACGCAACGAACATCGGGCGGCTCGGCCGCCTGTTGACCGAGATCGGAAAGCGGACGGCCGACGTCGGCATCCCGGTCGCCTACCATCCACATATGGGGAGTATCGGGGAGAAGCCTAACGATGCGGACCGCGTGCTCGATGCGAGCGACCCGAAGTACGTTCGGCTGTTGCTGGACGTCGCGCACTATCAGGTGGGCGGAGGAGATCCAGCCGCCGCGATCCGGAAGTACAGGGATCGGCTGCTGCTCCTTCACATCAAGGATGTGCGCCGGCCGATTCGCGAGAGCGGTCCGTCGTACGAGTTCGTCGAGCTCGGACGAGGCTCGGTCGATTTGCCCGCCGTGTTCGCGGCGCTTCGCGACGTCAAGTTTCGCGGCTGGGCAATCGTGGAGCTGGACGCCGTGCCCGATCACGCGCACACGCCGAAGGAATCGGCGGAGATCAGCAAACGCTACCTGCAGGACGTGATCGGCATGCGTGTTCTATCATCCTGAGGAGCGCGGACGGGAGAATTCATCGAATCTTCATCCATTGCTCAGCGCCAATTCATCGGCCGCCTAGCGATTCGTCATGCAGCACTCGCCGATTGTGGTCATGTTGTGGCCAACGACCATGCGGAGGATGCGATGCTGCGCACGCTGTTGGAGTCAAAGGCACTACCGACTCGCCGCGCCGGCGGGACGCTCATCAGCGTCGGCGTGCACACGGCAGCAATCGCACTGGCGATCGCCACGACAGCTCGAGCGACAGCCGCGCCGCGAACGTACGTAATCCGAAGCACGCCCGTAACGTACGTCGCCCCGCTGCGGCCACGTGAGTCGCTTCGCTCGCGGAGCAATGGCTCGTCGGTGAGCGGCATGGTCGTTCCGACCATCGAGTACGTGGATGTTCCACCGATCTTCGCGCCGACCTACGTGAACACGAAGCCGTGCTGTCCGTATCCAAGTGAATCCTGGGGTAACCCGACGATAGTTCCTTCCGGACTCGTCGCGCGTCCCGGAGGTCTCGGCAGCGGTACGCCCGACATCTACACGACAGCTCAGGTCGAGAAGGCGGCAACGCCTGTAGCGAGCAACCCGCGTCCCGTGTATCCAGCAGGCCTGCGCGCCGCGCAGGTCGAGGGCTCGGTGACCGCGCGCTTTGTCGTCGACACCACCGGGCTCGCCGAACCGGGATCGATCGCATTCCCGGAGGCATCCCAAGCGCAATTCGCCGACGCCGTGCGCGAAGCGCTCCTGCGCTCGCGCTATCTGCCGGCGATGATAGGCGATCGTCGAGTACGGCAGCTCGTCGAGCAGCGCTTCGCGTTCACGTTGACGCGATAAGTCACCCGGCCTGCAGCGCCGTGCGTGGATCGACGCGTACGGCGCGCACGGCGGGAATCGCGCTCGCGGCAATGGCGGTCACGATCAACGTCAGCGCGACGAGCATGAAGACGAGCGGATCGCGGGGCGACTCCTTGAAGAGCAGGGGAGCGACCCAGCTGCCGAAGACGACACTGATGCCACACCCGATGAGCATGCCTAACGTGACGAAACGAAGGCCGTCGTTGACGACGAGCTTCACGACATCGAACGCGTGTGCGCCAAGTGCCATGCGGATGCCCAGCTCGTGCGTCCGTTGCGTGACGCCGTACGCGATCACGCCATACAGACCGAGCGCGGCGAGCAGCATCGCGAGCGCTCCGAAAACCGTGAACGCCGTCGCGCCAACGCGCCACGCCTGCGTCTCCGACCGGATCACATCGCGGAATGGCCGGACAACGACATAACTCGCGCCGGGCATCTCCTGCTGCAACCGGCGTCGCAACGGTTCAAGCACCGCGACGCCTGTTCGGGCGCGCACGAAGAGTCCCACGTCATCGGGTGTCATCTGCGCGACGGGCAGATAATACATGAAGACGCCGCGCTCGTCGCCGAGCGAACGCGTATGCACGTCCTCGGCGATTCCGACGACGGATGTGCACGGTGCGGTGTCCGCGCCGATTCTCACGCAACGGCCGATTGGATCCTGCGCCGGCCAGAGCGTCGCCGCCATCGATTGGCCGATGACCATCACGCGGCGCGTGCGCGCGACATCCGCTGCCTCGATGCCACGCCCGCGCACCATGCGTGTGCCTAACGTGGCGAAATACTCGGGTGAGACACCGTTCAGGTCGAACTCGCCGAATGTGTCGACGGAATCGATTCCCGCGACGAACAGCGGCCAGGACGAGATGCCCTCGAATGGAACGGTTTTCATGAGGCTCGCGCGCTCGACGCCTGGGATGGTTTGTGTCGCAGCGAGCAAACGCTGATCCAGTGCTACCCGCTGTGCGCTGTCCAGACTAACGCCACGCATATTCACGTCGACGACGAGCACAGGATCGACATCGTAGCCGAGCCGCACGTCGCGCACGTTGCGAAGGCTGCGTACGAACAACCCCGCTCCGACGAGCAACGTGACGCAGAGTGCGCTCTGACCAACGAGCAGAGCGCTGCGCAGACGCGAGCGGGGATACGTTCCCTCCCGCGCGCCCGATTTGAGATCGTCGGTGAGATCGACGCGGCCAACCTGCAGTCCGGGGATCAGGCCAGCGAGCATGCCAACGGTCAACGTGATGGCCGACGCGAATGCAGCCGTGCGAAAATCGGTGATCACCGGCGTCTCGTCGACTCCTGGAAGAAAGACGGCGTGTAGTGCGTCGCTCGCCCAGTGAGCGATGATGATACCGACCGCGCCTCCCGCCAGCGCGAGGAGCACACTCTCCGTGAGCAGCTGCGTGGCGAGCCGCGCTCGGCCAACGCCCAACGCAACGCGCACGGCCAACTCTCGTCGTCGACGCATCGCGCGGGCAAGGAGGAGATTGGCAACATTGGCACACGCGATGAGGAGCACGATCAGCGCCACGGCCGACAGCCACGCCGCGACGCGTGTGACACTCGAAGCCTCCGGGCCGCGTTCACTGAGAATGGAGGACGCCACCGCGCGAGGACGCAATGTCACCAGCGTCCTCGAGCCGTCGCTCGGTTCGGCGTCGAGCTGTGCCTGATAACTGCGCCGGAGCGCGGCGGTCAGATCCGCGTTGGCCGCGGCGATGGTCACCTCAGGCTTGCGCCGCGCGATCATCGTTATGCCAATTGCATGGTCGTAGGACGACCACCACCCGTGCGATCCATGCATGCCGCCATAGGCCGTCACCGGAATGAATGCGACGGGCGGGCGCTCAGGCCAGAGACCAACGAATCCGTCCGGCGCGACGCCGATGATCGTGTATGTGGCCGCTCCGATTTGTAGCTTCGCGCCGAGCACGTCGTCACGTGCGCCATACCGTGCTCTCCACGTCGCATTGCTGAGGACTGCGACGGTTGCACCGGTCGGCGGCACGTCCTCGGCCGCCGTGAAGTACCGGCCCAGCGCCGGCGGCGCGTCGAAGAAGCCGAAGAAGCCGGCGGTCACTACCGCAACGGGGAGCTCGCGCACCGCATCGCCGCGACCGACGGCAAGCAGTGGCTCCGCGACCGCCGCCGTACGAGAGAACGACGTCGTCCACCTAACGAGATCGGTGTATCGGAGGTACTGGCCGCTGCGCTCGGCTTCCACGCCGCGGTAGGTGCGGTACAGGTAGACGCGGTGCGTCAGCGCTGGCTGGTCGAGCAACGGCGGGGAGCGAAAGAAGAGCCGATCGATGACGGAGAACATCGCGGCGTTGGCGCCGAGCCCGAGAGCGAGGGTGAGGACGACGGCGACACTGAAGCCAGGGCTGTTGCGAAGGCTGCGGATCGTGAACCGGGCATCCTGCGCGAGCGCCTCGAGCCAGGGCCACACCCACACGCCGCGCGATTCCTCACGCATGAACGTTTCATTCCCCATGGCGCGGTGCGCCGCATCGCGTGCGTCGTGAGGTGAGAGGCCGCGCGCAATGTACTCCCGCTCGATCAGCTCGCGATGATACGTGAGCTCGTCGCGGAGCTCCGCGGTGTGGGTGCGGAGCTGGATCCAGCGGCTGACACGGCGGAGGAAGCGCATCGGGCCTCCCATCGGTAGACGATGGGAAGATTCCGGGTTATTATCGGCTTGTCAAGACCCATCGATAGTCGAGGGGGAGCTGTCATTCCTCATCGCCGCGCTTCGGGATGACATAGCGCACTCCGCGCCCGCCACCTAGGTTATCGCGACTCGCGATCCGGGGTTACATGCGCCAATTCGTATCCGCCCTCCTTCTCGGAGCGGGCTTTGCCTCCACGAGCGCCGCACAACGTGCTGACAGTCTCACGCGCGCCGTGGACAAAGTCTTCGAGAGCTTCAACGGGACCAACGGTCCCGGTTGTGCCGTCGGCGTGAGCCGCGACGGCGTCGTCGTCTTCGAGCGTGGCTACGGTATGGCCAACCTCGAGACCGACACACCGATTCGGCCGACCTCGATCTTCCACGTTGCCTCGGTCTCGAAGCAGTTCACGGCCGCGGCGATCATGCTCCTCGAGCGCGAAGGGAAGCTGTCGGTCGATGACAACATTCGAAAGTATCTCCCGGAGATTCCGGACTACAGCACGCCGATAACGATTCGCCACCTGCTCACACACACGAGCGGACTGCGCGATCAGTGGGAGTTGATTGGCTTCGCGCGGGGTCGTTTCGAGGAGGATCGAATCACCGAGGCGGACGTCCTCGATATCGTGCCGCGGCAGACGGCGCTCAACTTTAAACCTGGCGCCGAGTACGTCTACAGCAACACGGGCTTCACGCTGCTCGGCGTCATTGTCAAGCGCATCACCGGCCAATCGCTCCGTGATTTCGCCGATGCGAGAATCTTCAAACCGCTTGGCATGACGCACACGCATTTCCACGACGATTACACGATGCTCGTCCCTGGACGAACGTCGGCGTACGAGCCGGTGAGCGGCAATGGTGCCCAGTGGCGCGTCGGCATTCCGAACTTCGACACCTATGGCGCGACGAGCCTGTACACGACCGTGGGCGATCTCCTGAAATGGGAAGCCAACCTCGATCATCCGACGGTCGGCGACGCGACCATGATCGCGCGCATGGAGACGCCCACGCTGCTCACGACAGGTGACACGTCGTACTACGGGTTTGGTCTCGCGATCGGCAATTACCGGGGCGCGCGCGTGATCGAGCATGGCGGCGCGGATGCCGGCTATCGCTCCTACGTCGGTCGATTCCCGGATAAGAAGCTCGGGATCGCGATCACGTGCAATGCCGCAACCGCGAACACGACCGCGCTCGCGCATGGCGTTGCCGATGCCTTTCTGGGCGGCAGCCTTACGCCGGTGGAAGTCGCCGCCACACCGCAGGGTGTCGCGCTCGCGGCGGATCGACTGCAACGATACGTCGGCGTGTACGTGCAGCCCACTACGCTGCAAGTCATCCGGCTCGTCACGCGCGACGGCCGGCTGTCGATCGACGCGCCGAATGCGCCAGCGCTCGTGCCGCTCGCCGACAACCGATTTGCAGTGACCGGTCAGCCCGGTGAGGTCACGTTCTCAGCGACGGAGCGCGGCGGCTTCGATCGCCGATTCGGGACGCAAAGGCCCACGCACTTCGAGTGGCGGCAAGCGGTCACGCCCAGCGCCTCCGTGCTCGCACCGTACGCTGGCGACTACGTGAGCGCCGAGCTTGGCGGCGCGACGTATCGCGTCGCCTCGAGCGACTCGGCGATCACGCTGCGCACCGGTACGGAGGAGCCGTTTACGGCGCGGCTCATGTATGCCGATACCTTCGTCGGCGACGGGTACACGATCCAGTTCACGCGTGCCGGTGGACGCGTCAACGGATTCGAGGTGACGAACCCCCGAATGCGGGGCGTGAAGTTCGCGCGTCGTTAGGCGCGCTGAGTTCGCGCGCCTGGAGCCACCACATGTACGGAAAGCGTCCGGGTGTCATCAACGCGCAACGCAGCATTATGGCTTCATCGCACGCCTGAGCGTGGACACCGTCTCAGTCGAAAGCGTCGCGCGAAATGGCAACACGTTGGTAAGCGACGAGGTCGACCGATTTCCACGGGTTCGTCGGCGGCATACCGAGATCGAGCTTGGTGCCGATGGCGGCATTCTACATCTCGCCATGGACATCACGACGCCGAGTGAACCGTCGAGCCAGCGAGAGCGGCATGTTGTTGCCGACGTGTATGGAGACTCGGTCCACATTTCGAAGCGGGATAGCACCGGGACGAAGTGCATGGCGTTTCGGACGGGCGGCACGCTCACCGTGGCGCACGTCCCGCAGATGTACAGTCTCATCGAGCTCTACTTCGCCGCTGCGCTCAAGCGTGCGGATTCGACGAAGCTCGTGCCTGGAGATAGCGTGCGACTGCGTCAATTCTACATCGATCGCGAGTTCGATGGTTGCTGCGTCGTTAGGGCATTGCCTTCGAGTGTTGAAGAAAATCCACCGCGAGCTCCGAGAGTAGCCGCACGCCGATGGGGAGGGCGCGCTCGTCGGCGTAGAATTTGGGCGAATGGTTAGGCGCGGCGACACTTGGATCGGTGCCCTCTGGCGTGACGCCGAGAAACATGAAGATGCCCGGAACGCGCTTCTGGTAGAGCGAGAAATCCTCGGACGTCGTCGTCTGTGGGCCGGGGAGCACCCTGGCGCCGGGAATACCCGAAGCGACGATGCGCTCGACCGTTGGACGCATGCGCTCGACGAGCGCGGGATCGTTGTACGTGATCGTGCCCGCGATCGACGCTTCGACGTCGGCCGTAGCCCCCGATGCCGCGGCGATCGACTGTGCCGTACGTTTCACGAGCTCCGGCATCTGCTGTTGCTGTTTCTCGTCGAACGTGCGGAGCGTGCCGGTCATGACGACGCTGTCGGGGATGATGTTGTTGCGCACGCCGCCATTGATCGTTGCCACCGTCACGATCGCCGGGCTTGCGGTGAGATCGGTCTGTCGGCTGACGACGGTCTGCAGTCCGAGCACGATCTGCGACGCGACGACGATCGGATCGACGCCATTCCACGGTATCGCGCCATGTGTCTGCCGTCCGTGGACGACGATCCTGAGCGTACCACCGGCTGCCATTAACGACCCTGATCGATAGACGACACTGCCGACGGTGTAGGGAAAGACGTGCAGTCCGAAGACGGCCGCTGGTTTAGGATTATCTAACGCGCCGTCTTTGATCATGCCTGCTGCGCCGCCGAGCGATTCTTCCGCGGGCTGAAAGAGGAAGACCACGGTGCCAGGAAGTTTGTCGCGCATGCCGGCGAGGACTTCCGCCGCACCCATGAGCATCGCGACGTGGGTATCGTGTCCACAGGCGTGCATGACGCCGACTTCCTGTCCGTTGTATTGCGCGCGCACCGTCGAACGGAAGGGAAGGTCGACCTCTTCGGTGACGGGAAGCGCGTCCATGTCGGCGCGCAGCGCGACGACCGATCCCGGTTTTCCGCCTTTGAGGACGCCGACAACGCCCGTACCGCCGACGCCGGTGCGTACGTCGATGCCCAGCTTGCGCAGATGATCGGCGACGAGCGCCGCCGTGCGCGTCTCCTGGCCGGAGAGCTCGGGGTGCTGATGGATGTCACGCCGCCACGCAACGACGCGATCATTGACCGCGAGCGCGCGTCGATCGAGGTCGGCGTCGAGGGAGGCCGGGGCTTGGGCGGTGAGGGGGAGGGAGGTGAGGAGAGTGAGCGCGGCGAGGGCGAGGGAAGCCTGGGTGCGCATCCGATGAGGGGTTAGTCGTTAGGCGAGTTGTTGCCTCTCGTCCGCCAGATGGTATCGAAATTCAAGGCCGACGGCAATCCGCGCGCCAATCTTGGCCGCCGGACAAAGCGTGTTTTGTCTGCGTGCACGCTGCTGGTCTAGCGGGCCAGAAGGTCAGCGCATATTGCCCCATGTCGGGGCTCCCGCCGCCCGGAACTGGCCAGTTCGCTATAACGCGCCGAGTTGAAAAGTCGATAACACTCACCGAACCCGGACCGCGGCGCCCGGCCTTGAGCGTGTTCCATCCTCGATTCGTGACGTAAAGCAATCGGCCTGCACGCCGCCGCGCTTCATGTCGGCGACATAGAACACGCCCCAGACTGCTGTTACCGAGGGCGCCGCTGCCGGCCTCACGCTCGACGCACGAGTGCCGCGCCGAAAGGACGATGATCGGCATGCGGCTCCACGTCGTCGATGACGAGAATCAGACCGGCGCGTTGTTCCGAAGGACTGGCGATGACGCGACGACCGGGGATGATGATTTGGCCCGGGCGGGCGCCAAGAATCTCCTCGCTGCCGCGTGGCGGACCCGTCGCGTGTTTAGGAAATACTCAAGGCGCCCTAGCGACTGGACCACGAATACGCAAGTACTGGGACGAACGGTTGGTCCCACACGGGAAATAACTTTGTGGCTTCTTAGTGGCCGTGGTCCGTGGCGCTGCATTTCTTCACCCGGCAGCCTTCGGGCGTTCGCAGTCGCTCACGTCCCGTTCATTCGGCGATGTGACCGCTCTATCAACAAGCGCAGTTTAGTACGCGCTCCTGGTAATGCCGTGTCGTCCCCGACGCGAACATGTTGTGTTGTCTCGAGCAATTGTCGTCACTCGCCCACACCCCTAACTGAGGTAGCCACCGGCATGCTATCCACCCTTCACTTGCCGAGAGCATCGTGGCACATCCGACACCTCGGATTGTGCCTCGTCGTTGTGCTGCTCACCGCATTCGTCAGCTCTCCGTCGTCCGCACAGCGACGCATCACCGGCCGTGTCACCGAGACGAGCGGTCAGCCGGTGGCGAACGCCGCCGTCTCCGTCCAGAACACAACGCTCGGCGCAATCACGGCCGAGGACGGGCGCTTCACGATCACCAACGTGCCGAACGGACCACAAGTCTTCATCGCGCGACGCATCGGCTATCACCGCGCTACGCAACTGCTCCCCACCGGCGCGGACGCAATCGAGATCCATCTCGATCCTGACCTCCTCCAGCTGGAGACCGTCGTTGTCACCGGCCAGGCGACCACCGTGTCCAGTCAGAACGCGGCGAACGCGGTCACGGTGGTTGCGACCGGCGAGGTGAACCGCGTGCCGCAGCCTAACATCGAGAACGCGTTGCAAGGGAAGGTGCCGGGCGCGGTGATCACGCAAAACGGCGGTGCGCCGGGCGGCGGCGTACAACTCCAGATCCGCGGCAGCAACACGGTGAACGGCGCGTTCCAGCCGCTCTACGTCATTGATGGCGTCATCGTCAACAACGATGCCTTCTCGAACGGCTTGAACTCCATCACTTCGGCCGGCGGCGGCATCACTTCGAGTCAGGATCAGCAAGTCAACCGCATTGCCGATATCAACCCCGAAGACATCGAGAACATCGAAATCCTCAAGGGTCCCTCGGCCGGCGCGATTTACGGATCCCGCGGTGCCAATGGCGTCGTCGTTATCACAACGAAGCGCGGGCAGGCGGGCCGGCCAACGTTGAACTTCGTTCAGCGCGTCGGCACGCAACAGCTTGCGAACAGCTACAACATGCGCTGCTTCTCGTTCGCCGACGCACAGACGATCGCGCAACAAGTCTACAAAATCACGCTCACGCCGGCCGATTATGGTGGCTGCGTCGATGAGCAGAAGCTCCTCTACGACCACCACCAGCTGTCGTACGAGGACGGGCTATCGCTCCGTGGCGGCGGAGACAACACGACGTACTTCGCCTCCGCATTGGTTAAGCATGACGGAGGTCTCGCCGTCAACTCGGGCTATTCCAAGCAGTCGCTGCGGCTGAATGTCAATCAGTTGCTTGGTCCGGTGAACCTGAGCGCCAGCAGCGAGCTTCTGCATACGCTCACCGAGCGCGGCGTCTCGGGTAATGACAACGCCAACCTGGCGCCATATACGATCATGGGCGCGACCCCAACGTGGTTCGACCCGCGCCGGCGCGATCCAATAACGGGGCAGTATGTCGCGGATCCGTACATCGGCGGCAACGCCAACGTTCTCCAGGATGAGGAAGCGATCCGCACGCCGGAGGATGTTTACCGCCTCATCGGCAACGTCCAGGGCAACTGGAGCGTGTTCGCGTCTCCCAGTCAGTCACTCAACCTGAACGCGCTCGCCGGTGTCGACGGCTTCAACGATCACGCCCGTGTCTATTCTCCACCCTTCACCTACGCCGAGCAGAGCGGCAACATCAGTCCGTACCCGGGCACGATCGTCGACGGCAACTCCGATGTCGTGAACGCGAACTTGAATGCCACGCTCATTCACAAGTTCATCGCGCGTCTCGCGACACTGCAGACGTCCGCCGGCCTTCGGCAGGAGCGGTCGCAATTCGAGCAAGCCGTCGACCGTGGCCAGGGACTGCTCATCGGCATAACGAACTTTGCGACGGCTATACAGACCGGTGTGCAGGACGCCCAAAGCCTAACGAAAACATTCTCATATTTCGCGCAGGAGGAAGTGTCGACGCTAAGTGACCGACTGTTCCTTACCGCGGCAGTGAACGCCGAACGCTCGAGCACGAACGGAGACACCGCGAAGTTTTACGCCTTCCCGAAGTTCTCTGCCTCGTACAACGTGCCCTTCGCACCGACTGGCATCGACAACATCAAGTTGCGCCTCGCGAATGGCAAAGCAGGCAATCGAGTGCCTGTGAACTTCAAGTACACCTTCCTGACGCAGTTGCTCGAGAATGGCGTCGTCGGCATCCGCCCATCGACCACGCTCGGCTTGTCCTCGGTACAGCCGGAGGTCACGAACGAGACGGAAGGGGGCTTCGATATCCAATTCCTGCACGGCCGCGGGCAGGCTGAGTTCACGCTTTACGACAAGAAGACCTCGGGGCTCGTGCTCACGGCCGCGCCTGCGCCGTCGACCGGCTTCTCGACCCAGATCGTGAATGGCGGCTCACTCTCCAACAAAGGCGCCGAAGTCGGCCTGAGCCTCATTCCAGTGCAAGCGCGCCGATTCACGTGGGAGTCGCACACGACATACGCGCGGAACCGCGGCTTGGTCACCTCGCTGCCGGTGCCGGCGTTCTACACGGGTAGCGGCTTCGGTGAGCGCACCGCGCGCACAAAGGTCCAAGTTGGTTACGCGCCGGACGAAGTCGTTGCATTCAACGGCTTCAATGCAGATGGCACTCGCTTCGAGCAGTTCTACGGCTCGGAGAGCCCCGATTATACGATGGGCTTCGGCAACGATTTCAGCGCCGGACCATTTCGTTTGTCGACGCTCATCGATTGGCGGAAGGGCGGTTGGCTCGCCGATCTGAGCCAGACCTATCTCGAGCAGGGCGCCAACGGTCAGAGCGGCATTCCTGGCGGCAACCTCGCCGACACCGTGACGAACAGGATCGACCAGAGCGGTTATGCGGCGGGTCACCCGTCGTTCCTCGAGCACGGCAGCTTCGCGAAGCTGCGTGAGGTCACGTTGAGCTATTCGTTAAGCCCGCGCCTAGCGAATACGTTGTTCCGTGGCACCGCCAAGGATGTGCGGTTCGAGCTGAGCGGACGCAACCTCAAGACGTGGACGCGCTACCGCGGTCTCGATCCCGAGGTTTCGAACTTTGGTAACGCTGCACTCAGCCGGTTGTGGGATCTCGCTCCGTATCCGCCGAGTCGCCAGTTCTTCTTCTCTGCCGACGTCAACTTCTAATCGCGATGATCTCACATATGAAAAAGACAATTTCCGCGATCGCCGCCGTCCTGGCGCTCTGTGCGGGCTGCAAGGACTCGCTGAGCGCGCCGAGCCAGGATAACGTCGTGGCTGGGACGGCGCAGCCGATTCAGAATCTCGTCACTGGCATCATCGCGCAGGATCGCTCCTCGGCGATGGCATTCAGCTACCTCCTCTATCCGGAGGGCGAGGCGCGGAACTCCCTGCGCGTCGATTCGAACGAGCCGCGTTTCATCAACGAGCTTATCGCCGTGCCGATCGATCCAAGCGATTTCATCGGCGGGTCGGCGTGGGGTGGATACTACACCGAGATCCGCGCCGCGAATCAGCTAATCGTCAGTCCGTCGCTCAATACCGTATCAGCGGCTGACAAAGCGGGAACCATTGGATTCGCGCAAACGATGAAGGCGCTCGATTACATCCGTCTGATCGAGTTGCGAGACTCGCTAGGCATCCCGGTTCAGGTCTCTCCGGGAGCAACCTCCGATCCGATCAAAACGAAGGCCTCGGCGCTCGCGTACATCTCGGCGTTGCTCGATTCCGCGAACACGAGCTTCGCCAGTGCTGGCGCGACGATGCCGTTCCAGATGCCCGATGGCTTCTCGACGAACGGTGATTACACGCAGACGGCGAATCTGATCGCCTTGAATCGCGGTCTGAAGGGAATGGTCGAGGTGTATCGTGGCTTTGATCATCAGACGCCATGCTCGACCTGCTTCACGACCGCCATCGCCGCGCTCAATGCCGCGCTCGCCGGCGTACCGGCGACGGCAAGTGGTTTGGCGGGAGGGCCGTATTATCAGTTCAATCCGAACGCGCCGGAGTCGTTTGCCAATCCGATGGTGGATAACCACATCTACCTCACCGACAACTTCGTACAATCGATTCAAGCTGGCGATTTGCGGTCGTCGAAGATCGTCAAGTCGGTCAACTCGAAGGGACAGCTCACGCCGTCTTCGACGGTGAACGGACTGACCCTTACGTATCGCGATCCGATCACCGATACGAACATTTTAAGCAACTTGACTCGACTCATTCCGATCGTCCGCAATGGCGTGTTCTACCTGCTACGGGCGCAGGCCAAGGCGGAGACGGGCGACCTGGTCGGCGCAGCGGCGGATGCGAGCGTCGTCCGGACGGTCGAAGGCGGATTAGCGCCGTACGGTACCTTTGCCAGTGTGACCGCGGCGCATCAGGCGATCGAGTACGAGTACCGATACTCCTTCATTTACGAGGGACCTTATCACCTCATGGCCTTGCGCGAGTATGGCGATCTCACGAGACCATATGTGAAACAGGCGGGCATGCCGACCGTCTCGTCGGATTCGCTGCACACGTCGGATCCGCTGCAGAGCGCGCTGCCGATCCCGTCAGTCGAAGCCGCTGCGCGCGGCGGCAATGTGACGCCGGTTCCGTAGGCGACAGCTCAGTATTAGGAAGGACAAACAGCGCGGCGGCCCATCGACCGGGTCGTCGCGCTGTTCGTACGTAAGAGCACTCGAGCGACCATTTTGAGCGTCGAGCGACTTTCTCCAGCATGGTACACGTGCCGCGAGGCCGGGTCCGCGAGAGGTCCAGTTGAGTCATCCGTTCGGGCAACGCGCACGTCGGTGCCGTTACTGTCTGCTGATTATCGGCATCACGTTAGGCGCCGGTGGCTGTGCCTTCCACCGCGGCGGCACATCCATCGACAAGTCGTGGATCAGCGAGGCCGAGATTGATTCGGTCCATGCCACGTCCGCGTACGATGCCATACGGAAACTGCGGCCGCAGTTTCTCGAACCGCGGGGGCGCATGAGTGTCGACCCACACGAGCCGCCGGCGCTACCGAATGTCTACGTCGACAACCAGTACTACGGCGACATCACCGAGCTGCGCAACATCTCGGCGGCAACGATCGAAGTGATCAAGTTCTATAGCGCGTCCGAGGCCCAGTACGCCTTCGGCCGCGGCAACATGGCGGGCGCCATCAATATTCTGACGAAACACTAACGGCTTTGCCGCGCTCCGCATCCCCGCAGATCTATCGGCTATCCGTCCTCGCCGCGCTCATCGTGACCCCGCTTTGCAGCAACGTGAACTTGCTTGCGTGATCGCCGACGAGCGTGAATGTCATCCGAACCGAGGAGTCGAAGTCCGCGCCAAAGACATCGTGCCCATACGGAATGAGCGCGATCGGCGCCTGGCCCGTGGCCTGCGACATCAAGCGGTTGCCGTCGACCCAGACACGCATCGGGAGCGTTGCGCCGTTAGGCAACTGGAGCGAGTACTGTCCGGCGTAGCGGGCAAGCTCCGTGGCGCTGAGCGTGACGGGCTGGGGAGGCTGCTCGAGTGGAACTCCGAGCGCAACGCGCGCGACGGCGTTCAACAGCCGGTCCGGACGCGCTCCCTCGGCGTTAGGCAGGATCGTGATCGACAGCGAATCGTCCGGGAACCAGGCGTTGACCGTCGAGAACCCGGGAATCCCGCCGCCATGCGTGACGACGTGATGGCCGGCAAGCGTGTCCGACATGAGACCGAAACCATAATGCCGCGGGGCGGCGGCGCCGGTCGGCGACGTCATCTCGCGATATGATGCCGCACTCACGACCTTACCTGAACCAAGCGCTTGATTCCAGCGCGCGAGGTCCAGCGCCGACGAGCAGAGCGCGCCCGCGGCGAAAGGCTGGCTCATATCGATGAACGACGCATTGTGCCAGCCAGACGAGTCGCGGCCGTAGCCCTGTGCGCGATGCGGAATGATCGGCGCATTGTGGCAGTACATCGTCTCGGAGAGTCCGAGTGGCGCGAAAAGCTTCTCCTTCAGGTACTGATCGTATGGCTTGCCGGTCACCTTCTCGAGCAACATGCCGAGGACGACATAGCCGGTGTTGTCATATCGCCAACTCTTGCCCGGAGCAAACCAGAGCGAGTCGTTCGCGGTGAGCGCGACGAGCGTGTCCGGCGTCATCGGCTCGCCGATGCGCTTGAGCCAGCGCGGTCCGATGTCGGTATAGCTCGGAACGCCCGAGGTGTGATTGAGCAGCTGCCTAACGGTAACGGCCCGCCAGCGTGCGGGTAGCGCCGGCAGGTAGACGCCGATGGAATCGTCCACCTTCACCCGGCCCGCCTCGACGAGTTGCATCACCGCCGCCGACGTGAACTGCTTCGTGATCGAGCCGATGCGATAGACGGTGTGCGGCGTCGCCGGAACGCCGTTCTCGAGGTCGGCAAGACCGTACCCCTGGCTCACGAGCGTATCGCGTCCTCGAATCACGACGATCGACACGCCCGGCGCCTCGTGCCGCGCGATGAACGCGCTCGCGAGCGAGTCGACGGTGCGACGGACGGACGTTGGATCGGCGCGATGCGAGCCTTGGGGCGTCGCCTGCTGGGCACTCAGTGCTATCGGCGTGAGGCAGGCACCGAGCACTACACGGAGCTTCGGCATGTTTCGGCTGGGAGGAATGGATGTCCGCTTGCCAGGAGATCGCGGTGGGGCTTGCATCAACCGCTGAAGAACACAAACAATGCGGGGCACCGCGGAACAAAGCAATAAGGACGAATCGTCGATGGCAGCCAAAGAAGCAGTCGAAGTCCTCGAGGTCGACGGCCGCGAAGTCCGCGTGACGCACCCGGACAAGCTCTACTTCTCGCGCGCCGTTAGGCTGACGAAGCTCGAGCTCGTGCAATACTACCTTTCCGTCGCCGAGGGCGCGCTCAACGGCATACGCGACCGGCCGATCGTACTGAAGCGCTTCGTCCACGGCGCCGAGGGTGAGCCATTCTATCAGAAGCGCGCGCCGGAGAACCATCCCAATTGGCTCCGCACAGTTACGCTGTCGTTTCCCTCGGGGCGCACGGCCGAAGAAATCGTCGTCGACGACGCCGCGGGGCTCGCGTGGGTCGTCAACCTTGGTTGCATCGAGTTGCACCCGCACCCGGTGCGAACGGAGGATCTCGATAACCCCGACGAGTTGCGCATCGACCTCGATCCTGGTCCGGGGGTGGAGTGGGCGGACGTGCGGCGCGTGGCGATGGAGGCGAAAGCGCTCCTCGAGGAGCTGGGCCTTCGCGGTTGGCCGAAGACGAGCGGATCGCGTGGCATGCACGTCAACGTGCGCATCCATCCGCGCTGGAGCTTCAGCGAGGTGAGGCGCGCCGCGCTTGCTTTCTCGCGTGAGATCGAGCGACGCGCGCCGACGCTCGCGACCTCGAAATGGTGGAAGGAAGAGCGCCGCGGCGTCTTTCTCGACTACAATCAGAACGCGAAGGATCGGACGACGTGCTCGGCGTACTCCGTGCGGCCGCTGCCGGACGCGCGCGTCTCCACGCCTTTGTGCTGGGAGGAGATCCCTGATTGTGACCCCGCCGACTTCACGGTCGCGACCGTTCCGGCACGGGTTGCCTCGTTAGGCGATCCGAACGCGACGATGGACCGGGCCGCCGGTTCGCTCGAGGCGCTCCTCGAGCTCGCGGCGCGGGACGAGGCCGCGGGACTCGGCGACGCGCCATGGCCGCCGCACTTTCGCAAGACGGAGGGTGAAGCGCCGCGGGTAGCGCCCTCGCGTGCCAAAGGCGCACCGAGGAAGCCGCGCACAAAGATGCCGCTCATCACGGTCGCCAACTCGCCTAACAAGGATGCGGCGCTCGCGGGACTCGCGCGCTGGAAGGCGCGCCATCCGACGGCGGCGGCACTCCTTGCCGTCGACGACGTGCTCGTCGACTCGATGCGCGGCCGCTCGTCGACCTGGACGCGTATTCGCGTCAATCTGCGGCACGTCCCCGAAGAGATCAGGCCACCGCAAGAGACGCCCGATCCCGATGACGATCCCACTCGCGCGTGGCGCGAGCAGTGGAAACGAGGCCGGATGTAAAGAGTGCGTGTAAAAAGCTCTTATTGGAGCTACATTAGCCGCCCCCCGTTGACGCGACCCACTGCGTGCCCATTCACCGGAGACGAGTCATGCGTCCGATTCGCGCCGTCGCGCTGGCCATCCTTGCCGCGACATTGCCAGGCCTTACGACGGCATCGGCACAACAACTGGCCGGGAAATCCGATACGACGAAAAAGACAGCGCCCAACAGCGAGCTTCCCATCCTTCCGGCGCGTCAGGCGTCGTTCGCGACCGACGAGGGCACCTGGATGTCCCTCGATGTGTCGCCGGATGGCAGGAACGTCGTGTTCGATCTCGTCGGCGATCTGTACAGCGTGCCCATCGCCGGCGGCAAGGCGACGCGCCTAACGAGCGGAATGGGCTTCGATGGCCAGCCTCGCTATTCGCCCGACGGCAAGTCGATCGTCTTCGTCTCCGATCGCAGCGGGTACGAGAATCTCTGGCTCGTCGATGCCGACGGACGCAATCCTCGCGCGATCACGAAGGACAAAGATGCGCAGTACATCTCGCCGGCATGGACACCGGATGGCCAATACCTCGTGGTGTCGCGGACGAAAGCCGGCATCCTCGGCAGCCGGTACGAT
Organism: Gemmatimonadaceae bacterium; assembly: GCA_036496605.1. Lineage (NCBI taxonomy): Bacteria > Pseudomonadati > Gemmatimonadota > Gemmatimonadia > Gemmatimonadales > Gemmatimonadaceae > Gemmatimonadaceae bacterium. The sequence continues at coordinate 44,989 of DASXKV010000067.1, forward strand.
CTCGTTCTGATGAACAAGGATGGTGGCACCGGTGTGCAGCTCACGGGGCCGGGCAGCGGTGCCGCGCCGAGTGGGCCGCCGGATCCACTCCTGCCGCCGCCGTACAACAACTACCTCGGCGCCGTCGTCTCGCCTGACAACCGCTACATCTATTCGGCGATCAAACGCGGCGGCTTCAAATACGATCAGATGCTCGAGGACCGCTGGCAGATCGGCGTCTACGATCGGACCACGGGAAAGACATATCTGCGCACGACGAGCCTCGGTGGGGGCATGCGGCCATCGGTGAGCCCAGATGGTAAATGGCTTGCGTTCGGCTCGCGAGTCGATCACCAGACCGCACTCCGGTTGCGCAGTCTCTCATCCGGCGACGAGCTCTGGCTCGCGCGTGACATCCAGCGCGACGACTCGGAGTCGCGTTACACACGCGATCTGCTCCCGGGTTACGCCTGGACGCCGGATTCGAGGAGCGTCGTCATCACGTACGGGGGCAAGCTGTGGCGCGTCAGCGTGGCGGACGGCAAGGCGAGCCCAATTCCGTTCAGCGCCGACGTCCAGATCGACATGGGACCGCTCGTCAAATCACAGTACGCCGTCGACGATTCCGTGCTCACCATCAAGCAGATTCGCAACGCGCGGCCGTCGCCGGATGGTCGGCGTCTCGTCTTCACGGCACTCGACAAGCTCTGGATGATGGACCTGCCTAACGGCAGGCCGCGCCGCATGACCACGTCGACGGCGGGCGAGCACTCGCCGGCCTGGTCGCCCGACGGCCGCTGGGTCGCGTACGTCACCTGGACGGAACAGGGTGGCGACGTCTGGCGCCTCTCGCCGGCCACGCCGAACGCGCGCCCCGAGCGTCTGTCGCGTCAGACGGCATTTTACGAGAATCTCAACTACGATCCAACCGGCCGTCGAATCGTCGTCGTCCGCGGACCGCGCGAGGAGCGCATCGCGAAGACGGACGAGTTCACCGGACCGGGACCACAGGTGAAGGAGCTCGTCTGGCTGCCGGCGGCGGGCGGTGAAATCACGCAAATCGCGCCGCTGAACTATTTCTACGGTCGGCCACATTTCACGCGCGATACGACGCGCGTGTTCATCTACGATCCCACCGAAGGCGTCGTCTCGATGCGCTGGGACGGCACGGATCGCAAAGCGCACGTCAAGATCACGGGCTATACGGATCCGCTCGGCGGTCCGGAGGCGCGGCCCGGACCGGCGAACGAGGTCGTGCTCAGCCCTGATGGCGAGCAGGCGTTCGCGGACATCGACAATAAGCTGTATCTGGTCGCCGTTCCGGTCACCGGCGGTGCAACGCCGACGATCAGCATCTCGAATCCTTCGGCGGCGAGCGTCCCCGTGCGGCGGTTGTCGCGCGTCGGCGGCGATTTCCTCGGCTGGACGCAGGACGGCAGGTCGCTCTACTGGTCGTTAGGCCATTCCTATTTTGCGTACGACGTCGCGACGGCATCGCGAGCGATCCTGGACTCGACGCGGCGCGCCGATAGCCTGGAGCGCGCCGGCGCGAAACCGGACACGTCGGCGGCAACGAAGAAACCGGCATACTCGCCCTCTCGTCTCGACGTGACGATCACGACGACGAAGGACCGGCCGACCGGCTCGATCGTGCTACGCAATGCGCGCATCGTGACGATGAAGGGCAACGAGGTCATCGAGCACGGCGACATCGTCGTGACCAACAATCGCATCAGCGCGGTCGGGCCGGCAGGAAGCCTAACGATACCAGCGGGTGCTCGCGCGATCGATGTCACCGGAACGACCATCATTCCGGGTTGGGTCGATATACACGCTCATATGTGGCCAACGTGGGGAATCCATAAGACGCAAGTGTATGAATATCTCGTCAACCTCGCGTACGGCGTGACGACGACGCGCGATCCGCAGACGTCGACGACGGACGTGCTCTCGTACGGCGATCTCGTCGAGACGGGAGACATGGTCGGTCCGCGCATCTTCACCACAGGACCGGGCGTCTTCTGGTCGGACGAGATCGCGAGCGCCGACGACGCGCGCGAAGTACTCACGCGCTACTCGGATTTCTATCAGACGCATACGCTCAAGCAATACATGTCCGGCCAGCGCATGATCCGTCAGTGGATCCTCATCGCCGCAAAGGAGCAGCACATCACGCCGACGCTCGAGGGGGGGCTCGACTTCAAGAAGAACCTCACCGAGGCAATCGACGGCTACGCGGGAAGCGAGCACGCCTATCCGATCACGCCGCTCTTCAAGGATATCGTCAACGTCGTTGCGCAGAGTGGCATCACGTACACGCCGACGCTGATCGTTCAATATGGTGGGCCATTCGCCGAGGACTACTGGTTCGAGCATTACGACATTCATTCCGACGCGAAGCTACAGCGCTTCACGCCCCACGCGGAGCTCGACCGCCGCGGTTTACGACGTCCCGCCTGGTTCGCCGACAGCGAGTACAGCTTCAATCAGATTGCGGCGCAGGCGGCGAAGATCGTCGCGGCCGGCGGCCGCGTCGGGCTCGGTGGTCACGGCGAGATGCAGGGTCTCGGCGTGCACTGGGAACTGTGGAGCATCGCCAGCGGTGGGATGCCGAACCACGACGTCCTTCGCGTCGGCACGATCTTCGGCGCCGAGGCAATCGGCGTCGGCAAGGATCTGGGATCGATCGAGGCCGGGAAGCTCGCAGACTTACAGGTGCTCGATAAGAATCCGCTCGACAACATCCGGAATACGACATCGATCCGGTACGTGATGAAGAACGGGCGATTGTACGACGGGAACACCCTCGCCGAAGTCGCGCCGCGCACGAAGAATCTCGATCGGATGTGGTGGGTGATTACGCACGAATAGTCGGCAGAGGGTTTTGGGAGAGGGTTTTGGGCAGAGGGTTGAGGGCAGAAAGCAGAAGGTTTTTGCACTCTACCCTCTACCCTCCGCGAATATCGCCTTCAATTCCTGGGGCGGCACGACTTCCAGCTGGGCGTATGTGCACGCGCGCGGCGGCTTGTCGGGCCGCCATCGCCGAAACTGCGCCGTGTGCCGGAAGCGGCTGCCTTGCATATGGTCATAGGCCACTTCCGCGACGAGCTCGGGGCGGAGCGGCTCCCACGAGAGATCCTTCCCCTGACTCCACCGGCTCTGGGCGCCAGGACGCCGATGTGATCCCTCGTTAGGCTCGGCCTCGGCCCAGGCCCGCCACGGATGCTCCTCGAGCGCGTTCTTTCGATATGCCGCAAGGAACTCCACGAGCTCGTGCCGCTTCTTGTCCGTGAAGCTCGCGCAGACACCGACGTGCTCGAGATTGCCCTCCTCGTCGTACAGGCCGAGAAGCAGCGAGCCAACTGCTGTGTTCCTGGCGTTCTTGTGCCAGCGAAAACCGGCAACGACACAATCGCAGTCGCGTTCATGTTTCACCTTGAGCATCACGCGCTTGTTCGGCTCGTAGATGCCCTCTTCGGGTTTTGCGACGACCCCGTCGAGCCCCGCACCCTCGAAGCGACGGAACCAATCCGCGGCCGTGGCACGGTCCCGCGTCGCTGGCGTGATGTGGATCGGCGCCTCGGTGTCCGCGAGGACTTTCTCGAGCCGCCTGCGTCGCTTGGCGAATGGAGACGTGCGCAGATCCTCATCGCCGACGCAGAGGAGATCGAAGAAGACGACCGAGGCCGGCATCTCCCCGGCGAGCTTCGTCACCCGCGAGGCGGCCGGATGAAGCCGGAGCTGCAACGCCTCGAAATCGAGGGCATTGCCTAACGCGATGACGAGCTCACCGTCCAGCACACAGCGCTTCGGCAACTGCCTCTTGAGCGGTTCGATGAGCTCGGGAAAATAGCGATCGAGCGGCTTCTCGTCGCGGCTCTGGATGAACAGCTCGTCGCCATCGCGAAAGATGAGCGCTCGGAAGCCATCCCATTTTGGCTCGAAGATCCAACCCTCGCCGGGTGGTAATTCGGCGACGCGGTTGGCGAGCATCGGCAGAATTGGCGGATTGCAGAGGAGGTCCATGCCCAATGGTAAGAAGCCGACTCGCGCGGAGCCAGCACCGACTTGGGAAGCGGACATCCGCGCCGACCAGTGCTCACGACGCGACTGGCAGCGTGAATTCGAATGTCGAACCGTGTTCCGCGTTAGGCGTTGCCCAGAGGCGCCCACCGTGTCCCTCGATGATCGATCGACTGATCGAGAGGCCGATGCCCATGCCTCCGGATTTCGTCGTGTAGAATGCGCTGAACAGCCGGTCCATCTGCCGGGGGGCGATGCCAACGCCGTCGTCCTGCACCGCGACGACGATTCGGTCCTCACAGACCTCCGACTGGATCCGGAGCTCTCGACGACGGTCGTCGACGGGATCCATCGCCTCGACGGCGTTCATTACGAGGTTGATGATCACCTGCTGCAGCTGGACGCGATCGGCGAACACCGATGGGAGCGGCGAGGCCAACGACATGCATAACGACACGCGGTGCTTCTGTATCTCACTCCGAACGAGCGTCGTCACGTCGCGTACGACGTCGTTGATATTGAGGTACGTCTTCTTCGGGTCGCTCTTGGTGGCGAGTTGCCGGACCCGCTGGATCACGTCAGCCGCTCGGTGTCCGTCCTTGACAATATCGGCGAGTGCCTCGCGCGCCCGCTCGAGCTTCGCGTCCGGCCTGCTCAGCCAGTTGAGCGACGCCGTGGCGTTGGCCACGATCGCCGTCAGCGGCTGATTGATCTCGTGCGCGATCGACGCCGCCATCTCGCCGAGCATCGTGAGGCGCGTGACATGCGCGAGCTCCAACTCCGCCTTGCGCAACGCCTCCTCCGCGCGCTTTCGATCGCTGATGTCCAGGATGTTGGCGACAACGCCCGCCGATCGTCCCTCATCATCGACGAGCGGCGCGCACGCGAGTGTCGCGTCGAATTCCGATCCATCCTTCCGCGTCATCCGGATCTCGATCCCGGAAAACGCGTGACCGTCGCCAAGCGGCGCCCACCGCTCCTCGATGGTCTCCGTCAACGGAATGCGCTGGCCGACGACTTCATTGGCGCCCAAGCCGACGAGTCGCTCGAACGCGGAATTGCAACGCTGCACCGTCCGGTCTCGCCGGACGAGGACCATGGCAACCGGTGAGGCATCGAGAATCGTCTGCAGCTCGGCGCCGGCGCGGCGCAGCTCACCCGTCCGTTCCGCCACCTTGGTCTCGAGCTCGTCGCGAGCCTGTCGTAGCCGATCCTCCGTGGTGCGCAGGTCGTGCACGAGCTGCGCGCTCTGAAACGCCAACGCGGCGTGATTCGTCGCAACGGAGAGCAGCAACTGATCGGTCTCGGTGGGGAAGTCATTGCGATCGGAGGCGACGGCGGCGACGCCACCGAGCCCGTCGAAGCCAATTGGAGCGATGAGGCCACGACGCGGCTTCGCGCCGCCACCGATATCCGGAATGACCTGCTTGAACAGCTTTCGCCGGTCGCTGGCGAGTCGACTCTCGAGCCAACTCGGAAATGTCTTCCATGCGTCACCGCGCGACGCGTCGACTGGAGCGTGGCCCCCGTGATCGTTCAGGCGAACGAAAACAAAGTCGAGCTGTAGCGCACCGATCAGGACGTCAGCAAGTCCGGTCGCGATCGTCTGCGGTTCTCTGCCTGCCCACGCGGCTGGGAGTGTCGAGAGCGCAACGAGATCCCGTAGCGCGACTCGCAGGCGCCGTACCTCAGGGAGCATCGTACTAACTCGTTGTCGACGCGTTCGCCCGCCCGCACGATCGATCTCTGATCTCGACGAGGAACTGCTCGGGCGAGACGAAGAAGGGATTCTCCTGCAAGACGCCACCGATGATCACCATCGGATGCGTGCGCAGGACGTCCATGACGACGCTCGCGCTGAACTTCGAGAGATCGTACGCGCAGATGACCGGTGTGTGATGTTGGGACAGCAGTCGGTTGGCGCGCGCCTCGTACTCGACCAGATCCTCGACACCTGGCTTGTCGAGCAAGGCCCACTCCATGTGCGCAACGACGCGCGTGCGTCCCGAATCCGACGCCTCGTTCGCGCGCAGCATCGCTTCGACATAGGCCAACATGGAGTCCTGGTCGAAGCGTTCGTCGCGCAGGTAGGCATCGGCCCAAGGGTGCACTGCCAATTGCCCCGTGGCCATCGCCTGCTCGACGTCGACCCCCTCCTCGCGGAGCCACCGCAGGTGATCGTCGCGCCTGTCCGGATCGACAATGTGAACGCTCTTTTCGCCCGCATCGAGTCCGTCCTTCACGAACGAGCGTAGCACGCGATGTTCCTCGTCGGCTCCGTTGAAAAACGCGCAGATGTGACAGTGATTTTCGAGGATGTGCCCAGCGAACTGGATTGAGCCGTTGCTCGTTAGGTTCTCATTCTCGTTTTGCGACGTGCTCGAACGATTCGCTGGAGCATCGGTCGCCGCGCGTGCCCTTACTGGCAGCGTTGACGCGGCGCGCGCTACGGCGTGGAGCAGTGCGTCGCTCTGGAATGGCTTCTCGAGGAACGCGATCGCTCCAGCGCGAAGACAACGTCGTCGCGTTTCATCGTCACCGTGTCCGGTGAGCACGATGGCTGGGTGCGGTGCACCAATGGACGTGAGCTGACCCAGTAGCTCCATGCCACCCATGCCGGGCATTCGGAGGTCCAGGACGAGACAGCAGGGGATTGCCAGGTATTCGCTCGCGAGAAAGGCCTCGGCTGAACCGAACGTCTCGACCTGGACTCCGACCGACGTCAAGAGATTTCTGAGCGACCGGCGAAGAGATTCATCGTCGTCGACTATGCAAACGACATCGTTGTCGTGCGTAGCCATCCCGGTCCTGAGCAGGCGTCCGCGGCCAACTAACGGCCGAGCTCCTTGGCTCGCTGCTGCGACAGCTCCAAGCGAGGCTCGACGAACTGTGCACCCAATGCGGTTGGGAAGGTCCGCACTCCTCCAACCGCCAGGCATTGGACCTTCGTCTCATTGCGCCACCTGAGGCATCGCCGCTTGTCCTCTCGTCGCCGGACATGGGCTGGAAGTGTCGTGCGGCTATTCACACAAAGCTACCTCCGGCAGAATGCGTGCGTTCCACCGGAGGCACTCGCTTCGCGGTCAGCTTCCACACACCGTGACCACGAAGCCCGTCGTTCCATTCGCGCTTGGCGTCAGTACGACCGTCCCGACGCGATTCGATGGCAACTGGGTAATCGTGAAATCCGCGCGCGGATTGACTTGCGATCCGACGTCGAAAACTCGAACGCGTGTCGAATCAGCCGAGTGATTCACGAACGTACCGCCGGTGTTGTTCGCATCGGCGCCCGACACCTGGTTATTGCCGAGGTTCGAAATCGTAGGCGAACCCAAGACGAGGTCGTTCGGCCCCGTGAGATAGATGTCGCCGGCCGATCCCGTTGCATTGATAAAGCGCAGCGCGTTCAGCCCACTTCCGGGCGCCGTGAACTGATCCGGGTAGACCGCGATCGTGTTCGGTGCGTAGAACACGACGCTGTAGTTGTGCTGCGCGATGATTTGCGATTTGATGCTGCCCAAGCCAGTGTTGCCGGTGCCGAGTGTGAAGTCGATCTGCTCGTCACTTCCTTCCTCCACCGTCGAGCAACCCGCCGGAGCATTCGTATTCTGAAAATTGAGCCCGTTGGCCACGTTGCGGCCCTCGTTCGTCGCGCTAATCGACGCCGTGCTAGCCGACGCGTTCACGAAGCGGGTGTTCGCGGTCTCGTTCGGGTTCGTTGCGTCGCTGCTGCAGGCCGCAAGAAATCCCACGGATACGAGCGCGGCAGCGCCCAGGGCGAGGGTGAATCGGTCCTTCATGTCCTACCTCCTTCAGCGGTGGAACAAGGCGGACGCGTCACGTGAGCAACCATGACGCGTCGGTATTGCCCCGATCACCGCCGTAACGCACGCCGCCGATCGGAGCTCTTGGCACCCCGAATGAAGCGCGCATGTCGCCGCCAACGAAATGCCCCGTTAGCCCAATGCGGAGTTCACAACGCGTCGGCATACGATTCGCCATGTGTGCATCAGTCAGTTCAGCTGCCGTACTGGAGCGCACACATGACGATTCCTGCACCCAATCCATCGATTCCCGATCCGCGGCCATTACCGCCCGATGTCACGCCGAAGCTGCCTCTACCGCCTGACATCAACCCCGGGTTTCCGCAAGCGCCGATGAACGATCCGCTGCCGCCGCTCGCACCACCATCCATCATCGCCGGCAATTGAGCGAACGCTAAATTGGCCGCAGACGCCGGCGCCGCGAGAGAACGAGCGCGTAGGCGCCGGCATTGATGGCGATCACGAAGACGCCGAGCACCCACTGCACTCGTCTCGTCAAGCCGTCCGGGTAGAGTGTGTGCAGCACGTAGTGCTCGATGAATCCGCCGCTGTAGCCGGACTCACCCGCGCGAGCGCGCAACGCGTTCTCGAGCGGCGTCAGCGGACAGATCCATCCCGAGAATTCGATCAGTGCGCCCCACGCGGCAGCCGGAAGGTGTAGCCACGCCATCCAGGGCCAGCGGAGGACGACGAGTCCGCCAATAACGACGAACGCGACGAAGGCGGCGTGAAAGACGATCACGGCGTCGGCAAGCAGTCGATAGGCCATCTCGTAGCTTGCCAGCGCGAGCGAGACTGTGTCAATTCACGGCGCGTGGCTTTCCCTCTGATTTGTCGTCGGACAGCGCTGTTCGGAGCTGCCCTGCTTGTGGCTGCCTGCTCGGATAAGAGCACAGCGCCCAACGTGCGCACCTCGCCGCGCACGTTTCGGATGGGATTCTCCGCAACCCCGCCGGACACGACCCAGAGCGCCACGCGCGTCGCTCGAGGCGTGGACGCGGCGCGCAGATGCCGCGATCATGCACGTCAGCGCGCCATACAAGGCTCTGCTCACCGGTATGAGCGCGACGACGTACGTCAACACGGTCGACCTGCCGCTTGCGAACTACTATCGCGGCAAGAACCTAACGATCGTCATCACCGTCGACGTCACCAATGGCCTCGATCGGAGCGCCGAGGATCCCGATCTCGTCGCAATGCATCGAAGCATCACGGAGCCGGCCGTACAGCAGGTCTATCGCGACTACGTGAAGGCGCTCGTTACGGCAATTCATCCGGAGTACCTCGGCCTTGCCGCCGAGACGAATCTCATTCGCGTCGCGGCGCCGGCAACCGTTTACGGCGCCGTGGTGCAGATGACGAATGCCGCGGCGACGGATGTGGCCTCAATGACCGGAACTCATCCACAACTATATGTAAGTGTGCAGGCGGACGAAGGGTGGGGAAGACTCGCCCATAACAATGTTTATCAGGGAGTGGAGCAGGACTTCACGGATTTTCCGTTCATGCAAGCGCTCGCGCTCTCATCGTACCCGTACTTTGTATACACTGACCCTGACGACATTCCGCTCGACTACTACACGCGTCTGGCGAATGGTCGATCGTTGCCCATCATGGTTGTCGAGGGAGGATGGACGTCCGGATCTGTGGGCTCCGTGCAGTCGTCGCCCGCAATGCAGGTTCGCTATCTCCGTCGCCAGGAGCAGGTGCTCGACGAAGCGAAGGCGATCGCGGTCTTTCAGCTGACATTTACGGATCTTAATCTCGCAGCGTATCCCCCTCAGCCACCCGGGTCGATTCTTCCCCTCTTTGCCCAACTAGGCGTGGTGGATACGCAGCTTCGAGCTAAACCGGCGTTAGCGACTTATGACAGTGTCTTTGCCCGGCCGCTCGCGAGGTGACTCGGCTGCGCGAAGCCGGGTTCTGTAAGGCAACGTTGGGCGTGCAATTCCGCCAATCGAGCCTTCTTGACAACCTCAAACCCCGGCCGTAATAGAGGTTGTCATTCCAAGCCCCATTTCCGATCGCTGATGGTCGGAGCTCCGCAAGGCAGTTGAGGTAAGCAAGCCACCATCCTCGTTAGGGGACCCCACGCGCCTGCTTCGTATCCTCGCTTTGCTCCTTGTCAGTTCGGCGTCAACCCTCTCGGCGACCGCTCGCGGTCAGACCGATGTCGCGAAGCGTGCGCCAGCGACGGATCCGATCTATCTCGTGATCCGGAGCGACGACGCGGGCATGAGCCACAGCGTCAACATGGCGCTCGAGCGGCTCATCGAGACGGGCATGCCCGTCTCGACCTCCGTGATGTTCGCCTGCCCCTGGTATCAGGAGACGGTCGAGATGCTCAAGCGGCATCCCAGCGTCTCGGTCGGAGTTCACCTAACGCTCAACTCCGAGTGGAAGAACTACCGCTGGGGACCGGTGTCGGGTCGGGGCACGGTGCCGACGCTCGTCGACGACGAAGGGTATTTCTTCGCGACCTCGGAAGCACTCTATCAGCATCATCCGGATTTGAAGGAAGTCGAACGGGAGCTGCGTGCGCAGATCGATCGCGCACTCCGGTCGGGGCTCAAGATCGATTACGTCGATTATCACATGGGTACGGCAACGCGGTATCCCGAGTTTCGCGATCTCACCGAGCGACTCGCCCACGAGTACGGGCTGGGCATGTCGCAGTACTTCGGGGAAGCGCGAGCGGACCCTCAATATGAAGCGGCGCCGGCGGCGAAGACCGACAGCTTGCTCGCGCTCGTGCATCGCCTTCAGCCGGGCGTCAACCTCGTCGTCACCCATCTCGGGATCGACAACGAGGAGCTCGGCGCACTGCTCGACATGAACACCGATGGCGGGCTACCCGAGATGAGCAAGAATCGTCAGGGCGAGCTTACTGCGGTGACTTCACGTCGTTTCAGCGAGGCACTCAAGGCTCGCGACGTTAGGCTGATCACGTACCGTCAGTTGATCGACATGCAGGGCCTGAAGTCCATGCGACGACCAGGAGGATCATAACGCATGAGCACCATTCGGAGGATCGCCATGGAGAAGATGAAGTTCGTTAGGCATTCGTTCCGGAGGGCCCGACCGCATCGGCTTGTCGCCGTCGCGCTGGGCTTCTTGTTCGCGCTGATGCTGGGGCGACCAGCGTTCGGCCAACAGGTATCGGTCTCCGGTAAGGTCACCAACACGTCCGGGCTGCCACTGCGCGGTGTCGCCGTGCAGGTGCAGGGCACGACCACGCGCGCGACCACCGACGCGAACGGGCGATACACCGTTGCGGCTGCGTCGAACGGCATTCTCGATTTCACCCTCCTCGGTCAACGGAGCGTCCAGGTTCCCGTCAGCGGGCGGGCGACGGTCGACGTCGAGATGACCCCGATTGCCTTCCTGCAGGAGATGGTCGTCACTGCGTACGCCGAACAGCGGCGCGCTGACATTACCGGCGCCGTATCCAGCGCAAAGGTCGAAACGGTCGAAGAGCAGACCGGCGCCAGCGTGCTGCAGCGTCTCGACGTGGCCGTCCCTGGTGTGACGGTCGACGCGAGCGGATCGCCAGGCTCGCGCAGCACGGTGCGCATCCGCGGCATCAGCTCGTTCCAGAACAACGACCCGCTCTACATCGTCGACGGCATCCCGGTTCAGGACTCGTATGTGAACTGGCTGAACCCCGAGGACATCACCTCGATTCAGGTGTTGAAGGATGCTTCCGCCGCGTCGATTTACGGTTCACGCGCGAGCAACGGCGTCATCGTGATCGAGACGACCAAGCATGGCAACATTGGGCCACCGCGTACGACGTTGAGCTTGCGCACGGGCGTCGCGACGCCCACGAATGGCTACGACAGCTTCCTGCTCACGAACGCGATCGACTACTACAAAGTGGTCGTCGCGAGCTACCAGAACGCGGGCCTCACGCCGCCGTTGAATATCTTCGGCAGCGCGACCAGCCCGACGGTTCCGAAGTACATCTGGCCGAATAACTGCGGACCGGCCGGCGTCGCCGGTCCATGCAACACTGTCGATCCCAGCACGTACTCGTATCCGACCAGCCTGATCATGCCGGGAAGCCAGGGCACGGACTGGTGGAAGGCGGTGTTCGGCTCGGCTCCCGTAAGAGATCTGAACGCCAACGTCTCGGGCGGCAGCACGGAGAACGCGTACTCGGTCTCCGGCAATTACTTCGATCAAAATGGTACGGCGAAGTACAACGACTATCGCCGGGGGACGGTCCGGGCCAACACCGACTTCCACCGCGGCAAGTGGAACTTCGGCGAGAACCTCGGCGTCGGCATGGATCGGTCGTTCGGCGGTATCGCGGACGATGCCTTCGGCGAAGGCAACATCCTTGGTAAGAACATTCTCATGCAGCCGGTCGTGCCGGTTTACGACATCGCCGGCAACTTCGCCTCGGGAAAAGCGACGAGCCTGGGCAACAATACGAATCCCCTCAAGATTGCTTACGAGGCACGGAACGATCGAGCCGAGAACGACCGGGTCTTTGGCAACGTGTTCGCCGGCTACAACCTCTTCGAGCCGCTCACGGTGCGAACTCGGTTCGGTTTCAACCTCGGGCAGAGCACGTTCAACGGCTACAGTCCGATCACGCCGGAGAACTCCGAGCCGACGTCGAACAACTCGATCAACCAGAACCAGAACCAGTTCGTCGACTGGACGCTGAGCAATACCGCGCAGTTCGTGAAGGGCTACGGCCGGAGCAACTTCGACGTCCTGGCCGGCCAGGAGAGCAACGCGGGCTTCAACAAGTACCTGCAGTGCAATATCGCCAACCTGCTCAACACGGTCCCGGATTCGCGTTACTGCCAGGACGCGCTCGGCGACGCGACCACCAACAAGGCGTTCAGCAACGGCGGCGAGTACGCGCTGCTTTCGTTCTTCGGCAAGGTCGGCTACAACTTCGCGGACCGCTACGTCGCGAGCGTCACCGTTAGGCGCGATGGTTCGTCCCGACTGGGCCAGCAGTGGGGAACCTTCCCCGCTTTCGGCCTCGGCTGGCACGTCACGAACGAGTCGTGGTTCCCGAAAGGCAACTTTATCTCCGACCTGAACATCCGGTACGGATACGGCGTTACCGGCAACCAGCTGATTCCGCCGGGACGCATCGTATCGCAGTTCGGCGGCAGCACGGGCGCCACGTTCTACGACATCGGCGGCACGAAGAACGGTATTGTGCCTGGCTACCGGATCACGTCGATCGGGGACCCGAACCTGAAGTGGGAAGAGGATCATTCGCGGAACATCGGCGCCGACATGTCGCTCCTCCAGAACAACCTGAATCTCATCGTCGACGTCTACCATCGCATCACGAACAACCTGCTCTTCAACCCGGCGCTCCCGGGCACCGCGGGGACCGCTGACGCCCCGATCGTGAACGTCGGCAGCATGCAGAACAACGGCGTCGAGTTTTCACTCACCCACACTGGTTCGTGGTGGAATGTCGGCTTCAACGGCAGCCATTACGCGAACAAGATCCTCAAGATTGCTGGCGACCAGACCTCCTTCGTCGGCCCGGTCGGCATCCGCTTCGGTAATCCGGTGATCAACGAGGTGGGTCATCCAATCGGCGCCTTCTACGGTTACGTCGCGCAGGGCTACTTCAGCGACGCGGCCGATGCCGCAGCGCACACCGCCGATCCCGTCACCGGAAAGTGCACCGCTTATTGCCAGACTGGAGCTGCGCCGGGGCGCATCAAGTTCGCGGATATCAATCACGACGGGAAAATCGATCTGAACGACCGTCAGGTGATCGGCAGCCCGGATCCTAGCTTCACGGGAGGTCTCGATCTCGGCGCCCACCGCGGCAACTTCGATATAAACGCCACCGTGTTTGGGACGTTCGGCAACAAGATCTTCGACGCACAGAAGCAATTCTACGTGTTCCGCAACTTCGACACGAACGTGCGCAAGGACTTGCTCGCCAACTCGTGGACGCCGACGAATCAGAACGCGAAGTACCCGATTCTCGACGTCAACGACAGCTACAGCTACGCGCTCAGCAGCTACTACGTCGAAAACGGTTCGTACGTCCGGCTGCGCACCTTGCAGATCGGCTACCACATCCCTGGGAACTCGCCGTTCGTCGGACGTATTCTCTCAGGCGGCCGCATCTATCTGCAAGCCGACAATCTGTTCACGATCACGGGCTACGAAGGTCTGGACCCGGCGCTTTCGGCACTGAACGTCACCGGCGCGGCCGGAGACGTACGCGATCAGTTCCGTGGCGTGGATCAGGGCACGTACCCGTCGAACAAGATTTTCTCCATCGGCATCAACACCACCTTCTAAGGCGCTGATACATGAATCTCACACCGAAATACCGACTGCTAGCGGTGGCGGGTTCCATGCTCGCCGGTGCGCTGGTGCTCTATGGTTGTAAGAACTTCCTCACGGACAACTCGACCCCACAGGCGACCGTAAGTGGCGAAACGCTCAAGACCAAGTCGGGCGTCGAGGGTACGCTCATCGCCGCGTACCGCTCCCTGGACTGTAACTATCAGACGGCCGCGTGGGGTTGCGCGGTGAGTAACTGGGTGTTCGGCAGCGTCGCGAGCGATGACGCGTACGAGGGTTCTCAGGCTGGAGACCAGCCGGGCGTCGAACAGATCGAGCTGTTTAACTGGAATGCGCCGGACGCCGAGGGCTACCTCGACGCGAAGTGGGTCTCGATGTACGACGGTATCGCACGCGCCAACGCGACGATTAACCTGCTCAAGGAAGTCACGGCAACGCCGGGCATCATCTCCGCGGCAGATGCGGCCGGGATCCGGGGCGAGGCGATGTTCTTGCGGGCGCACTACCACTTCGAGGCGTACCGCATGTGGGGGAACATTCCCTATTATCGAGACAATGACAACGACTTCCGAAAGCCTAACGAGACAAAGCAGCAAGTCGAAGCAGATTTGCTGAGGGATCTCGACTCGGCGATCGCGCTCCTTCCGGCAACGCCACGCAACGCCCAGATCGGTCGCGCCACGAGCTGGACGGCGATGGCTTACAAGGGTCGAGTCCAGATGTACAAGGGCGATTATGCTGGCGCCGTCACTACGCTCAAGGCCGTGCAAGCGAGCGGCGTATACAAACTCGAGACGAGCTTCGACCACGTCTGGACCGGTTTCAAGCAGTATCAGAACGGACCGGAGACGATCTTCGCCTATCAGGCATCGGCCAATGACGGAAATGGCGATGGCGAAAACTCGAACTTCGGCGAGCGATTGAATTTCCCGAGCGCCGGCAGCCCGTTCGGCTGCTGCGGTTTCCATCAGCCCTCGCAGAACCTGGTGAACTATTTCCAGGTAGACGCGACTGGACTGCCGCTCGCGCTCTCGAGCGCGACCTGGAACGCGAACAGCAACAACTTCAACGGTTCCAACAACACGGTGGCGGTCGATCCACGCATCGATTTCACCGTCGGCCGCGATGCCGTTCCGTTCAAGGATTGGGGCCTTCACGGCGCGGGTTGGGTGCGGTCGATTCCGCACGGCGGCTTCTACTCGGCGAAGAAGAACACACACGAGAACGCGAGCGGCGCGCAGAGCAACGTCGGCTGGACGAACACGCAATTGAACTCCGTCAACATTCATATCTTCCGCTACGGTGACCTGTTGCTGATGCTCGCCGAGGCTGAGGCGCAGACGGGTGACTTGGCTGGAGCGACGGCACTCGTGAATCAGATCCGTACACGTGCGGGCCAGACTGTTCAGGGCTGCGGCTTGCCGGTCGATGCTAAAGCTTCCGCTGCGGAAGTCGCGGCGTATCCGACGTGCGCCGGTCACTCCGAGCTCGTGGTGGCGGGTCCGCTAAGCGGCGGCGGCACGCTCGGTACGACGGTTGAGCCTTGGGCAACGTACCGAATCGGATTGTACCCGACGTTTACGAGCGCAGCGCAGGCGCTGGCAGCGATCCAGGCCGAGCGTCGCCTCGAGTTGGCGATGGAAGGCCAGCGGTTCTTCGATCTTCGCCGCTGGGCCATTGCTGACGTCACATTGAACGCCTACGTGAATGGCGTTGGCGGTGGTGCGGAGAAAAACCGAGTCCAAACGGTCCCGAGCACGCTCCAGTATGTGCAGCAGTTCGGGGGAGCCGTTCCCTACGTCAAAGGCAAGTACGATTTCTATCCGATTCCCGACCAGGAAATTCAGTTGAGCAAGTCGGGTGGGAAGGCTAACCTGACGCAGAATACTGGCTGGTAAGGAACTCAAGTAGGCGTTTACTCAATCGCCCGGCCTCTGCGGCCGGGCGATTGTTTTTTTATTGTTTCTAATCGCGAACGTCTGCAGCGAATCGCCCGTGTTGGCGATGATCAGCGCCTTACCCGTCGGGGTTCTGATCAGCGCCATTCCGGCGACGTCGAGTGGCGCGAGAAGGCCGCTCTGCCGCGTCGTCACCGGCGTGAAATGCCCTTTGCCGTCGCCGCGCAGCCATAACCCATCGCCGGCATCCGCACGGGGCGTGTTCGGCTCGGCGTCGTAGAGATTCCCGGCGAGCACGAGATCGAGCTGCCCGTCGCCATCGACATCGTCGACCACCATCGCCCGGATCGGCGCGATCTGCGCCAGGTTGGGAAGCGGCGCGGCCGTGAAATGCCCCTTGCCGTCGTTATGGAGATACATGCTGGCGAACGTGTCTGCCTCGTAATGCAGCGCCTCTTTGCGCTGATCCGGCGTGAACATCTTCGCGATCGTCGCGTCAGCGAAGGAGGCGTACGTCGGGAAGCGCAATGCAAGCTGATAGATCTCGCGGCCCAGGGGCGTCATTCCATCGAGCGAGTATTCCGCATCGCCGACTCGCTGTGTGAGCACAACCTGGGTCCGCCGGTTGCCCGTGAAATCGCCCGCGTAAACCCCAAAGGTCGTGTCCTTCGAAGTCGTGTACGTATAGTTGAGCCCCAGGTTGCCGGCAACGATGTCCGGTTTGCCATCGTGGTCGAAGTCGCCGACGGCAAGGCTGTACCACCAGCCGCGCGTCGGTGGCAACCCCGTCGATTTCGTGACGTCGGTGAATCGACGCCCATCGTTGTGAAAGAACTGGATCGGCATCCATTCGCCCGCCGTGACGAGGTCGAGTCGTCCGTCGCCGTCGAAGTCGACCCACGCAGCGTCGGTGATCATGCCGCCTGGATGCACGAGCTCGGGCACGAGCTGCTCCGTGACGTCCGTGAAGCGACCGCCATCGTTACGGAGGATGTAGCTTCTCGTCGGGTGCGGATAGTTGCGTGGCGTTAGGCGGCCGGCCACGAACAGATCGGGCTTGCCATCACCGTTGAAATCGCCAACGCGCACGACGCCCTTGCTCGTCAACATCGGCGGTAGCGCCTGCGCGTCGCGCTCGAATCGTCCGCCGCCTTTGTTGATGTAGAGGCGATCTTGGAGTAGCGGAGACTCCGCTGACAGCTGGTATCCGCCGCTCGTGACGTACAGATCGGGGAGCCCGTCGCCGTTGGCGTCGAAGAAGACGGCGCCCCAATCCTCGTAGGCCTTGTCCGCCTCCCACGGCTGCCCTGCGCTCGACTCGACGAAGCTGCCGTCCTTTTGCTGGAGAAAGAGCTTGCCCGGGATACCGGCGGCGCCGCCGATGAACACGTCGTCGAGGCCGTCCCCATTCACGTCCGCCGCGGCGACGGGCGGCCCGTGGTGCGAGAGCATGTACGGGAGCAACGGTTGAATCGTATAATCGATCATCGACACGGTCTGATGCTTGTACGCGATGGCGCGGCCAGAATCGACTGCCTGGAAAACGGTCTTTGATTCACCGCCAGACGTGCTGTGAGATTGACGCGCGCCCGCATCGGACTGCCTAACGACCACTTCGCGATCGACGCCGAGGTTCGTGAGTACCTGGCGCCGCCCGTCCGGCCACGCGACGTCGAGCGTGTCGACCCGTTGCGCCGCGCCGAGGCCGAAATGCGGCCGCGCGTCCACCGTCGACATGAAGCCGCGATACGGCGTCTCGTAGATGTATTGCTTCTGTGCGCCCGCCGACAGCGTCAACGTCGCACCGATACCGCCTCGATTCGGCGGCTCCCCCTCGAGCTTGACTCGGAGATAGTGATGTCGGTCGTCGTTAGGCGCAACGTTCTGATAAATGAAGGCTGGCGAGTCGACGTTGTTGATGACCAGATCGAGCCGGCCGTCGTTGTCCAGATCTGCGTACGCCGCGCCATACGAGAAGCTCGGCTGATCCATTCCCCACGCCTTGCTCTTGTCGGTGAACGTGAGGTCGCCGTTGTTGCGAAAGACGTAGTTTGGAAGATTGTAGCCGGGTAGCTGCGCGAGCAGCTCCAGCGCCTGCCGTGTGTTGCCGCGGCGCTTCGCTGGCACGGCGGCGCCGACATAGTCGAGATCGTTGACCGCCTTCGGGTATCCGTTCCCGATGAAGATGTCCTTGTAACCGTCGTTGTCGAAGTCGGCGAAGAGCGTGCTCCAGCTCCAATCGGTCGCCGAGACGCCAGCCAGGCGTGAGATCTCGCTGAAGAACGGAGCCTGCCCTGGGCGCAGCGAAGGGTCGCCCTTTGGCGTGACGCCGCTATTGAGCTGCAGCGAGTTCTGCGCGTAGTCGTCCCGAAATCCGCGCCCGCGCGAATCGAGCAGATTCCCGTAGCTCATGAAGCCGCTCATGCGCTTGCGGCGCGCGAGATCATGCGGGAGCATGTCCGCCTGCAGGATGTCGGGCCACCCGTCGTTGTTGAAATCGGCGGCGTCGACACCCATTCCGGATTGGCTCGTGTGGCGGAGCGATCGCGAGGCGGTGTTCGTGAACGTCCCGTTGCCATTGTTGATGTACAGCACGTCGTTAGGCATCCCGTCGTTCGACACGTAGATGTCCGGCCAGCCGTCGCCGTTGAAGTCGCTGACGACGACGCCGAGCCCGAATCCCACGTCCTCGAGAATGCCTGCTTCCTTCGAGACGTTGGTGAACGTCCCGTTGCAGTTGTTGCGATAGAGCTCGTTGTAGCTGCCCGGTGTCGTCCCGCGGACGCCGCTCGGCTGGCTACTCACGCCGCGCGTGAAATCCTTGGGCGAGTTGTTGAGGAGAAAGAGATCGAGGCAGCCATCGCCGTTGTAATCCAGCCAGGCCGCCTGCGTCGTGAAGTTCGTATCAGCGATGCCATACTTTGCCGCGGACTCGGTGAAGGTCCGATCGCCGTTATTGATGAAAAGGAGATTCGCGCGATCCGCTCCTTTCGACCACTCGGGCCCCGCGACGGAGACGTAGATATCCAGATAGCCATCGTTGTTGATGTCCACCATGCTGACGCCAGTTGCCCATCGATTGGTCTTCAGCCCGGCATGTTCGGTGATGTCCTCGAAGCGCATGTGACCCTTGTTCAGGTACAGGCGGCTCGAGACCTGGTTTCCGGCGAAGAAGATGTCCGGGAGACCGTCGTTGTCGATGTCGCCGATGGCCACGCCGGCGCCGTTGTAGACGTAGACGTCCGTCTGGACGTTCAGCGAATCGTTCGTCGTGATGGTGTTGGCGAACGTAATGCCGGTTTGGTCCGCCTTCAGGAGCTTGAACACCGGCCGCTCCCTCGGTCCACAATACGTTAGGCAGAGAAAGGCCCATGTGAACCGCAGAGGACGCAACAACCGCAGAAGCCGCAGAGGGAGAGACAAAGACCGAGGAGGCGTGAGCCGGTGCGAGAAGTGTTCCGGCCAAGGCTGGCCGAGCGCAAAGAGAAGCCCCATGCCACACCGCATGTCAAGGGACGAGAGCCGCTGTATTTTGTATGGTGCCTGATCGAGTGCTTGACCTTCGCGAGGGAGACGCATGAACCGACCGTTGCCTATTTCCCGCGTCATCAATCTGATCCCTGAAGCGTCGCAGCGTCTCTGGTCGATCGACGAGGCCGAGGCGCGTCGACGGCTCCTCGCGAGTGACCTCGGCAATGTCCTCGACATCGACGGATCGTTCGCGCTGGTGGCGCAAGACGGAGAGCGCGTCGTGCTCGCGCGAAGCCTCGACCGGCCCATGCGCTACTTCCTCGCGAAGGCGGTAGACGGCCCCGCGCTCATCGTCGCCGAACGGATCGACGAGATCGCGGCGCAGCTCTCGCATCATGGATGGTCCGACCAGTTCCATCCCAGTTACACCCGGATGGTCCCGGCGCACCATGTGACGACGCTACGACTCGTCGGTTGCCCGGATCCCAATCCCGTGCACCGGCGGTTCTTCGATCCGCCGCGCGGCACGCTGCCTAACGATCTCGATCTGATCGGCCGGCACTACGTCGAGGCGGTCTATGGGGAGCTGCGCCGCTGGCTCGCCGTGCAGAAAACCGGGGCGCCGATCGGCGTGCCGTTCTCGGGCGGCATCGACAGCGGCGCCGTGCTGCTGTGTCTCTACAAGCTGTTGCTCAACGAGGGAGAGTCTCCAGCGCGCCTCAAGGCCTTCACGCTCTCGGTAGACGGGGAAGGGCAGGACGCTCGTCAGGCGCGCGAGTTTCTCAGCCGGGCCAACCTCGAGATGCTCGGGGAAACGATCGAGGTCTCGTCGAACGTCCTCGATCCACTCCGCGCGGTGGCGGTGATCGAGGATTACAAGCCGCTCGACGTCGACTGCGCTGCCGTGAATCTCGCGCTGCTCGCTGGTGTTCGCGAGCGATATCCCGACTGGCAGCTACTCGTCGATGGCGATGGCGGCGACGAAAACCTCAAGGATTATCCGATCGAGGCGAATAGCGAGCTCACGATCCGGAGCGTCGTCAATAACCGCATGCTCTATCAGGAAGGGTGGGGAGTCGAATCGATCAAGCATTCGCTCACGTACTCCGGCGGTTATAGTCGTGGCTGCGTGCGGAGCTACGCATGTGCGCGTGCGTGTGGGTTCGAAGGGTTCAGTCCATACACCCGTCCGGCGGTCATTGCGGTTGCCGAAGCGATTCCGTTTGCCGAGTTGACGAAAGGCTCACACGAGCTGCTCTACGCGCTCAAGGGTGAAATCGTCTTTCGCGGCGTGCGGTCGGTGCTAGGGCTCGAGATGCCTGTCTTCGCGAAACGTCGCTTCCAGCATGGCTCGGTTTCGGCCGCACAAGCCGCGCGACTCTTCCCCGAGAACGAGATGCGCTATCGCTCGCATTTCGAGACCCTGCACCTTCACCGGACGACAGCAGCGCCGGTTGCGTCAGTGTGACGGTGCCGGCCACCACGGCGCGCGGCCAGTCTGCCGACGATCGCCGCATTCGAGCCCTTCGTCCGCCCAAGCCATACGTCGACCCCTTCGTCGCCCACGGCACGGCGATCGACGAGGAGCGACGGCCTAACGGCGGCGTCGAACGAGCGCTCACGATCTTTCTCGCGGGCGCCGAGTGCCCGTTCACGTGTTCGTTCTGCGATCTATGGAAGTGGACGACTAACGAGCCGACGCCAGTTGGCGCTCTGCCGACGCAGGTTGAGAGAGTACTCACGAGCCTCTCCCAGCCTCTTCCCGCGCGTCTCAAACTCTACAACGCCAGCAATTTCTTCGATCGTCGGGCCGTACCCCTCGAGGACCTGCCGCGCATTGCGTCGCTCGCGGCGCCGTTCACCGGCGTGACGGTCGAATCGCATGTCAGCACGATTGGCCCGTCGGCCGTTGCCTTTGCGCAGCAGTTGCCCGGCAAACTCGAAGTCGCCGTGGGACTGGAGACGGTTCATCCGCACGCCGCGGCGAAGCTCAACAAGCGTCTCGATCTTGCCCGATTCGACGGCGTCGCACGGTTTCTGATGGAGAACGACATCGATCTGCGCGTGTTCGTGCTCCTCGGTGCGCCGTACGTTCCGGTCGCCGAAAGCGTCGCCTGGACGGTGCGGTCCGTCGAGTACGCCGTGGAACGAGGCGCTGCCGTGGTCTGCATCATTCCCGTCCGCGGGGGCAACGGCGAGATGGAGCGGCTACAGTCGTTAGGCAAATTCACGCCGCCGACACTCTCGCACCTCGAGGACGCGCTCGACGAATGCGCGCGTTTCACCGACTCGGTTGTGACGGTGGACCTCTGGGACGTCGAGCGCTTACCCGCGTGCGCGAGCTGTCGTGCCGCGCGCATCGCTCGGCTCGGGCGAATGAATCTCAGTGGCCGGGCCGCGCCAAGGGTGTCTTGCGAGGTCTGCGGAACAAGCTGATGGACTCGTGCGAGATCGCGATCGTCGGGAGCGGCTTCGCCGGTTCGCTCCTGGCGCGCGTGCTCAGGGTGCTCGGCTACGATGTCGCGCTGTTCGAGCGCGGTGCTCATCCGCGATTCGCGATCGGTGAGTCGTCGACGCCGCTCGCCAATCTTTCACTCGAGCGACTGGGCTTTCGCTATGGCCTCCCCGACTGCCATCACATGGCGACGCACGGCCGCTGGCTCGCTCGCTACCCGGAAGTGCGTCGCGGCCTCAAGCGAGGATTCACGTTCTATCGGCATCATCCGGGCGAGTCGTTCGCAAATCGCGGATTGCAGTCGGAGCGTCTGCTCGTGGCGGCAAGTCCGAGCGACGACCTGTCGGATACTCATTGGCTACGTGCCGACGTCGATCACCACTTCGTGCGAGAGGCGGTTGCTTCCGGCGTCGATTATCGCGATCACGCTGACCTAACGAACGTCGACGTCGGGTTCGATGGCATTCGGCTCAGGGGAGAACGAAATGGTATCCCGTTCTCGTTGCGTGCGAATTTCATCGTCGACGCGTCCGGGCCTGGTGGATTCCTCGCGAGCCAGCTCGCCATTCCGTCCGGACTCGGAAAAACCGAGACGCGCGCGGCGCTCCTCTTCAGCCACTTTGATGACGTGGGTCTCATAGCCGACGCCGTGCCGGGCCTTCCTCGCGGTCCTTACGTGGACGATTGGGCGGCGGTCCATCATGTCATCGACGAAGGGTGGATGTATTCGCTCCGCTTCGATCACGGAACGACGAGTGCGGGCTTTCTCCTGTCGCCGCGCGGAATGGGGACGCTCGAGACGCGAGACGGAGAGACGCTATGGCGGGCGTTGTTGGCGCGCTACCCGACGATCGCCGCGCTCTTCGGCGACGCACGAGCCCTCATGCCAATGGCTTTTCGCCCCTTGATTCAGCATCGACTCACGCGCGCTGCCGGTGCTCGATGGGCACTCATGCCGCATGCGTTCGCCTTCGTCGATCCGCTGTTCTCGACGGGGATTGCCTGGAGCCTGCGCGCCGTCGAGCGACTTGGCGGTTTGTTCGAAGTTGCTAAACGCTCGGCGGGCATGCCCGACGCAACGGCCCTCGCGCGCTACGAGTCACTGCTCGCTGCCGAAGCCGACCAGATAGACCGGCTCGTCGCGGGGGCGTACGAGTCGATGGCGCACTTCGAGCTCTTCACCGCGCAGGCAATGCTCTATTTCGCCGCCGTCTCGTACGCGGAAGTCAGTCAGCGCATCATCCGCGACGACGCCGTTGCCTGGAAGGGTTTCCTCGGTGTCGGCGACACCGTTCTCGATGCGCTGCCATCGGAGAGTCTTCGCCGCCTCCGCGCAATCACGCGTGGCGAGGCGGACACTGGAAGTGTTGACGCACGCCGCGAATTCAGTGAGTGGATCGCGCAGGCCATCTCTCCGCGTAACGTCGCGGGTCTTGCGGATGGGGAGCGGAACAACCTCTATCCGGCCGACTTCGATATACTGCTCGCGCAGCACGCGCTCCTGGGCCTCACTCGGGACGAGCTCGTCGCTGCGCTTCCGGGGTTGCGAGGAACGTCGGGCGCGGCGCAGGGCGTTATGCATGGCGAGAACAGCAGCTGCCTTGCATTCCCCTGAACGCGAGAACTCCATTTGGCACGGCAGCCGTTCGGGATCTAGTCGCGCGATGGCCGTGTGCAGATCTGCACTTGTCCGCGTTGAAAGCAATTGATGCCTATGGTGGAACGGAACCATACCTTGCGCTACGCGCTCGACTTTTCGAAGTCTCGCCGCGAAAAGAGAGAGTCCGCCACCTAACGAAGGCAGCGGACTCACGAACGATTCGATGATGGCGATTAGGGATCGATCGCCTGCACCGGCGTGTTCACGCCGTAGATCGATGCCGACGGCTGACCAAGCTGCCCGTAGTAGTTATCGCCCCAGCAATAGACATGATTGTCGGTCCCGATCCCGCACGAGTGGTTCAGACCGACCGTGAGTGCACGATACGTATGACCGCCGGAGACCGGGACAATGGCCGTCGATCCCTGCGAGCTGCTGTTGCCGAGCTGTCCGAAGTCACCGAGACCCCAGCAAAATGCGGCGTTGGTCGCGTCGAGACCGCATCCGTGGTTCGAGCTCAGTGAGACGCCATGCAGCGGGCCAGTCGTCTGCGGCAGGAAGGTCGCGTTGCCCCAGAAACTCGCATTACCGAGCAAGCCAAACTGCCCCAGGTTGTTTGACAAGAGCACGTTGTGCCCGAAGCATTGTTCGGTCCCGTTCGACTGGTCCGCGCATGTTGTTCCGGCAGTAACCGCGACGTGGCTCGCGCCATCGATTACGTGAACCCAGGTGTAAGGCGTCGAGGACTGGAGGGCTGTCGTGTCCGTACCGAGCTGCCCGTACTTGTTCGAGCCCCAGCACAGCCAGTTGTTGTTGCCGATGTTTCCGCAGGCATGATCGTTTGCGACGGCCATGGCCGAGAAGTAGGAGCCGGTCGCCACTTGTGCCGGCGAGTACGAGCGGCCGGCGGGTCCCGGTGCGAGGGGAAACTGGCCCCAGCACAGCAGGATGCTTCCGTTGGTCGTGCCGCAAGTCGTCTCGCCGCCGGCTGCGAGTGAACCGAAGACGAACCCGCCGGGCACCATCAGCGGACTGGCCTGGTCGCCGCCGGTGCCTTTGCCGATCTGGCCATAGTAGTTGTACCCCCAGCACCACGCGGCGCCATTCGCGTCTGTCGCGCAGGTGTGCTGTGATCCCGCCGTGATGTGTGTCGCGCTGACGAAGCTCGCATTTGCCGGCGCCGTCACGAGCACTGGCTGTTTGGAGCATTGGCCATCACTCGAGAACGTGCCGCACTGCGTGTTCGTCGTCACGCCAAGCTGCCCATACCTGTTCCAGCCCCAACACGACACGGCCCCGCTTCGCTTTCTCACGCACGTGTGCTGATCACCGGCGGCGATTTCCATCAGGTCGCCGGGTCGGGGCAAAATGATATTGATGGGGGGCAGCGGCAGCGGGACGTACATGGCGCTCGGCGCCTTGGGCGCGAACAGATCCTTCTGGTCTTGACAGCCGACGACGGAAATGATGGCGGCTGCGGCGAGGGCGATGTAACAGAACGTCGTGCGCATAGGTGGCTCCGGTTCGGGTTTTCGCGAGCCACGCTATTTCGCTCCCGTCAGACGGAACTCACCGCGGCATCAGCGCCGGATCATGTTGTCGCAACACCTGACTGGTCGGCGCCTTAGCGGCTGTTGGCCGCTTCGGTGGATTTCGCCAGAGGTCGATCCATTTTGCGATTGGCCCGACGATCGCGAGCGCCAGGAACGCGGGTGCGGCGCTGAACGCCGTCGGCAGAGGCAGGCCGCGATCCGCCGCGTAGCGGATCAGCGTTTCCATAACTGCAATCAAGACGGCCACGATCACCTGTCTGCGACGCCCTTTGACCACCGTTCGCGGGTCCGTGATCATGAAGAACACGAATAGCTGATACATCGGCCCCGTGATTGGCGCTATCTCCGGCAGCACCGGCATTCCGAGCGCAGCCGCTCGAATGCTGCCGAGAACCAGGAAGCTTGCCAGGTACGTCAACGTGATGTGCAGGACGCCGACGCGAGCCGCAATGATGAGCCCGAAGGCCCAGATAATCGCGTTGGTCGCGAGATCATTCCCGAACTGGTGGCTCAGCACCGACACCCGATCTGGCGCGGTCAGCAACAGGACGGTGATCGCGAAGTTGGTCGGATTCCAGAGGTGATTGTCTCGATAGCGCAGAACGTACTTCGACGAGATCGCCAGGAATCCGCCGAGCGCGAACGGCCAGAGCGCGACGCCTTGCGGCTTGATGAGCAGCGTGAGACTGATGCCGCTGATGTACGCGCTCTGAAGATTGACGACCTTGCCACGATCGAACCAGGAGAGCACTGCCTCCGTCGCCAAGCACGTCGCGAGTGCGAGCGCGAGACGCTCGTATCCGCCGAACATGTGATATCGGAACTGCGCCGCGAGCAGGACGAGCGTGATGAGAAACGCGATGAGATATCGCGGATCGATCCGCCGTCCCTGCTCCCACGCGCGCGCGAACACGCTGGGCTCGGCCATCGTCGGATGAGTCGTGTCGCTCACGTCGGCGTCAGCGCTGCGGCTCGTTGACGGTGACGAAGCTATCTATAGAAGGGCGGCTCAATACCTGAACCGTCCCTGACGGCCACTGAATGACGACGCGATCGACCCAGTCGTGATGGCCGAGGCCGAAGTGAAGCCGACGATCATTCTGACTCGCGAAGCCCGAGCCGCCGTCAATGACCCGCCGCTGCACAAGCTCGCCCGCATCGAGCGTTACCTCGGCGCCGATCGCGCTGCGGTTGCTGTGGGTGGCGACGAGCTTGAACGCAATCCAATGGTTCGTGCTGTCAGGGTAGTCGCGATAGAGAATTGCCGGCTGATTCTGATTCGCCACGATGACGTCGACCGCGCCGCGATTGGAGAGGTCGGCGAGCGCGACCGCGCGGCCGTCGTATTCGTCGGTCGCGCCGACGGTCTTCGCAACGTCGACCCACCCTGCCACACCGCGATTGAGGTAAACGCGCGAGCGCTCGTACCCCGAAAGGCTGGCGTCGGCAAAGGCGGGCCAGGATTTGGCATCCTCGAACAGCTTGCCGTTCGCACCGGCGATCTTCGACATCGCGTACCAGTAGCTTTTCTGCCGGTCGGCGGAGATGAAACCGTTCGCGACGAACAGCTCGTTCGCGCCGTCGTTGTTCAAATCCCCGAACTGCGCGCCCCACGCCCATCCCGCGTCCGCAAGCTGGCCGTCGGCGACGTTCTTGAAGCGACCCAACTCTGACATCTGATTGAGCCGCAGGTTGTTGTTTTGAAAGAGGTAGCCGCGCTCGGAGATATTTGTTACAAACGCGTCGAGCCGTCCGCGATTGAAGGCGTCGCCTAACGCGACCGCCATCCCACTCTTCGATTCACTCTCCAGTCCCGCGTTGGACAGCACAAAGCGGCGCCCGTGGTCGTTTAGATAGAGCTCCTCCGGTCCGTAGTCGTTTGCAACATAGAGGTCCGGCCAGCCATCGCCATTGAAGTCGGCCGCCGCCGCCGCCAGCGTCCAGCGCGAGCCGCGCACCCCCATCTTGTCCGTCACGTCCTCGAATTTGCCGTTGCCGACGTTGTGAAAGAGGAGATTGCCGCCGCCGTTCGTCGCGAACTCGAAGCTGTTGTGCATGATGCGCGTCGTCGTCAGGTGCCAGAGATCGACGTCGCGCCGGAAGTAGCCGGTGACGAAAAGATCGAGCTTGCCATCGCGATCGTAGTCGATCCAGATCGCGCCGTTGCTGTTCACCCAACGCTTGAGTCCCGCTGCCTCGGTGACGTCCTTGAAATGCTTGCCGTCCAGGTTTTTGAAGAGCGCGAGGTAGCCGTAGCGATAGACGAGGACGTCTTCGCGGCCGTCGTTGTCGTAGTCGCCCCAGACGCTGCCCATCGACACGCCTTCGCCGGGGCGATTGAGATCGGCCAGGCCCGCGCTGGCGGCGACTTCCTCGAAGGTTCCGTCGTGCTTGTTGCGATAGAGCGCGTTCGGCTCGCCGAAGCGGCTGTTGGTGAAGTAGAGATCGGGCCACCCATCGCCGTCGAAGTCGGCGACCGAGACCGAGGCGCCCAGCGCGGCGACGTGGGGCTCGACGTTGGCGATCTGAGGATCGAAGACCGGCCGGTGGTGGACGAAATCGATACCGGCGGCCTTGGTTTCGTCGCGCAGTACGAACCCTGGGTGCGCCGCGTCCGCTGGGATACGCAAAGGCCCACGATCCAGACGCATGGCGAGGAGGATCGCGGCGAAGAAGGGGACGGCGATAATTGCGCGACGCGCGGCGTGGGGTGGGCGGCGGGGCACGTGTAGACGGTAGCTTCGGGGGAGGGTTAGCGAAAGCCGATATTGCCGACTCCCAAACGGCGCTACGTCCCAAACGGCGGCATGGGCGGACGGTGTTCGCGCCCTTCGGGACTTAGGGCGCTTCGATTCTCTCCGTTCCGATCCGCGCGACTCCTGTTGACGCAGGACGCCGACGTGTTCACCGAGGTCGATCGCTCGCTCAGGTGCGATCGCATCGTGGAGCTTCGCGAGCGCGACGCGGCCGCTCGCGTGCGCCGCACCTCCGACAAAAGAGGCGAACGTTTCACCTTTGAAGGTGAACCTTCCAACTTCGAAGGTGAACGTTCCACCTTCGAAGGTGACCGCGGCAAAAACTCCCGAGCCGTCGCCAGATAGGCAGTATCACCTGCCAAATC
The DNA here is from genome assembly GCA_036496605.1 of Gemmatimonadaceae bacterium. Classification (NCBI taxonomy): domain Bacteria; kingdom Pseudomonadati; phylum Gemmatimonadota; class Gemmatimonadia; order Gemmatimonadales; family Gemmatimonadaceae; species Gemmatimonadaceae bacterium. The sequence continues at coordinate 73,219 of DASXKV010000067.1, forward strand.
GTGAGGCGCCCGCGACAACTCGGAACGCGACCGGGACAAAAGCGAAGTCGCCGGTAGTAACTCCAATGGCGACGCACGCAAAACCGAAGGCGACGCGTGATCAGAGCGAGTGCACCGCGGCAATGTAGGACACGACCGCGACAAAGTTGGCAGTCACCCTGATTTGTTGGCAGGCGACGCCCGCATTTCACGACACGACCGTGACTTCACACGACACGCCCGAAGCAAAACACGACACGCCCGAAGCAAAACACGACACGCCCGCGGCAAACACGACACGACCGCGATTTCTCCGCGGAATCACGAGGCGCTTCGGCGGATGGACTAGCGACTTTCGCTCACGCCGTGTTCCTCTTAGTGGAGGGGCACGTCGTCGTGTACGACGCCGGCGGTGAGGTCCCCCGAGTCTTCGCCGCGCGCAGCGAAGGCGGGTGGATCAAATAACGGGACTTGGCGCCTTTCGGCACTTCGCGCCCTTCGAGATTTAGCGCTTCTCGGGATCTCGCGCTCTCCGGACGACACGTGTGTCGTACTCACGCAAGTACGCGTCGTGCATCGAGTCCGACGGGTATGTGTCTCCAGCCGCCCCGGGATACGACTTGTTGGCGTGGAACGGCAGCGGCTCTACGCTCGTTCCAAACGCGGTATTGAGATCGGAGTCCTTGATCCACCCGTCGGTGTAGAGCAGGAAATCGCGCGTCCAGCCAGCGGGCAACGAGGACTCCGAGCTGGCATCGAACTGAATCGTTGCCTCGTCACCCGCGCCCATGATCACGTACATGTCGTCCGGCTTGCGCAGCAGTGGCAGCACGTCGCCGAAGCGTGTGAACGCGCCGTCGATCGGCCGCCAGGGCGACGTCTTCGAAACGTCGTCATAGGCGAACCAGTACGGTCCGTAGCGGCCGCCTTTGCGATACATGCGTGAGAACCCGCGGAAGTGCAAATCCGCCGACACCGGCTCGAGCTTCGTCACCTTCATCGGGGTGGTCTTCGCATCGCCGGCGACGAAGGCCTGGTCCCAATAGATCTGCATGTTCGTGCGAATGCGCACGTGATGATCGGCGGTCGGGAATTTCCCTGAGAGATCGATGATGAGCGTTTTGTCCTTCCCCGACGGAAATCCGATATCGGGAATCGCCGTCCGCCAGCGTCCCTTCGCGTCTCGCACCTCGAGCGAGGGCGAGGCGACCTTGATCGCTGACTGCTGCGAGAGCGCGACGTTGATGCTCGCGTCCGTCGGGTAGATCCAGCCGCGGAGGAAGAGGAAGGTCCCCGGGCTGCCCCCGTCGTCACCGAGATCGAGAATCAGATCGTGCGGCGCGACGACACCCTGATACCGTGTGGGCTCGAGATTCGACACGTAGACGTCGTCCGCTGCGAGCAGCGCGGGAAGGACGTCATTCCCGCGATCGTCCACCGCCGAGCGCGGTGCCCGTTCGCCTTGCCTAACGACCTCGTACAGTCGCAATGTGACCGGTCTCGGTGGAACGAACCGCTCGTCGACGAAGACGTCCACGGAGTCCGGATGATCGACCGCGACGAGCTCGATCTGATCGGCGTAGGCCGTCTCCCATAGCTCCTCGGTGAGCTGCAAGACGTAGCGGCCGTTGCGCGGCACGAGCGCGTCGCCGGGAATGCGCACGTATTCCTGCGACGCGCCCGCCGGTGCGAAGGCGCTCGTGCCCGCCATCAGGCCGAGTGGCATGCCTAACGCGCTTCGCCACATCGCGTCGGTTACGAATCGAAAGCGCGTGCCGTCCCACGTGTACGCCAGCGCGCAGGAGCCCTTGAGCAGTTCGCTCTCGACGACGTCCTGGTCCGAGCCTGGAACATAGATCGTCTGCGGCACACCGTTAGGCCATTCGACACGCAGAACGTCCGCCTTGAGATGCGGGCCGAGCCCGAAGTGCGTGACGCGTCCCGTAGCGACGCGCGTCTGGTAGATGTCGCCGGCGCGAAGCTCCAGCCGCGAGCCGATGCCGAAGTCGTTGTTCTTGCCGCTTCCCGTGCGCAGCGCTTTGAGCGCGACGTCGACTGCCAAATTGTGATTCCCGCCGTCATTGCGGAGGAGATGCGTCGTGCCACCAGCGCTCGCGATGAGTAGATCCTCATCGCCATCTTCGTCGACGTCGGTAACGGCGATTGCAGCGCCTCCCTGCGCGCGCACGGCGGGCGGAATCAACGACGAACGATCGAGGAAACGTCCCGTGCCATCGTTTCGGAGCAGATAGACGCCCGGGCCGCTCTTGGCGCCGACGGGCGTGCCGACGACCAGGAGATCGAGCCAGCCGTCATTGTCGTAGTCGACGAACGTCGCGGCGGCGCCGGCGAGCCCGCTGAGCGCGCCGAGTGTCGATGCGGAGCGTGCGTCGCGTCGGAAGGTGCCATTCCCGTTGTTGAGCCAGAGCGTGGCCTCACCACCGTTCGCGTCGGCGAAGAAGAGATCGAGATAGCCGTCGTTGTTGTAGTCGCCGACGGCGACCGCTCCCGAGCCGCTACTCGTGACTCCGCTCGACGCGGTCGCGTCGCTGAACCGCTGCGGGCCGCCGTTGTGCAGTAACGCATCAGTCCCGTTGGCATTGGCAATGACCAGGTCGAGCCGGCCGTCGCCGTCGAAATCTGCAAATGCTATATCACGGGCGTCACTGGTTCCCGCCAGCCCGAAGCTCGCCGTCGCGTCGGTGAAAGTGCCGTCGGCATTGTTGCGATACACCGTGCGTTGTCCGTTCCCCGTGAGCAGCAGGTCGAGATCCCCGTCGTGATCCAGATCGGCGAAGATTCCTTTGCGAGCGCCATGCACCTCGCCAACGGCGGCCTTCGAGGTCACATCCTCGAACGTGCCGTTGCCGTGGTTACGGAAGAGATGTCCTCGGCCTTCGCCGCCGATGACGAACAGGTCGAGCCACCCGTCGTTGTCGTAGTCGGCGAAGGCCGCGAAGGTCGCGCCTTCTGGAAGGGAAATGCCCGAATTCACTGTCGCGTCTCGCGCAAAGCCGCCACGAACGCGGAAGAGATGCGCGACTGACTTGCGCTGATCCGGCGACCACACCGACATGAAGAAATCGTCGGTTCCGTCGCCGTCGATGTCACCCACGGCGAGCGCCACCGGTGCTCCCGCCGCCGACGGCGCGCCCATATTGGGATTGTCGCGACGTTCGGCGTCGAGAAGTCCGGAATTGTCCGTCACGTCGGTGAACTGCACCGAATCGAGCACGGCGCGCGTGCGGATGCCTCGGAGACTGATGAGCGATGCCGGATTGAAGGTGAGCACCGGCCTTCCGGGCACGGGTCCCTCCACACCCTTCACCTGCTCGCGCGCTGCCTGGTACGGCTGTGTCGTTTCCATGAGGCTCGTGAGGCGGTCGAGCGGTCCGCGTACCTCCGCCAGCTTGTGCGCGCGAAGCAGTTGAATCGCGCTGTCGAGGTAGACCCGGGCTTCGGCCGGCGGCTCGGGCGGAACGCGTCGAATGTCCTCGAGCTGCCTAACGGCGCTATCGGCTTCGCTCCGCTGGACCTGCACGTTCAACAGCTCGAGCCTGACGGCCAGGTTCGCGGGCGCGACGGCAAGGACTTCCTTCAGGAGTTGCTCATGCCGTGCGAGTGCCGCGCTATCGGTCCCCGTCTCGAGCTCGGCGAGCGCGTAGAGAATGCGCGCACTGTTGGCCGAGTCGCGTTGGAGCTTCTCGAGAATCGTTCGTGCCGCCGCTGGACGTCCTTGCAGCGAGGCGAGCGTCGCCTGCATCAGCCCGATGTCGGTGCTCCCCGGATCCAGCTCGCGCGCGCGATTGAGCGCCTTATCAGCCTCGTTGTACCGCCCCGATTCGAGATAGGTGAGACCGAGGTTGGCGTAGCCGAGTGGGTCGGCGGGAGCGAGCTCGACGAGCTTCTTGAAGGTACTTTCCGCTTCACCGAGCTGATTGCGTTGGAGATAGCTGGTGCCGAGCATGCGCGTCGAGTACAGCTCCTCGACCGGAACCGGTTTGGACCGGCACGCGAAGACCGCTACTACTCCGAGGCAGACGGCAGAAGCGGCCCGGCGCCAGACTCTCTCATTCATTCGCGGTGGAATCACCGGGTCGCTGAAGCCTGTCCGATCAAGGATTGAAGTCGCGGAGCTCGAACACGGGTTCGGCCCCGAATATGTCCGATAGCAAGTACTCAATGAGCCGCCCACCGGTGCGGTCGGCGCTCGGCAACGCCTTGTCGCGATGCATGGCGACGAAACGCGGTCGGTCGGGGAAGCGTTCATCGGTGCTCGAGCGAATCTCGGCCTGCATCTCGGTATCGACGACGCCTGGGGCGACGCTCGAGACAAGAAGCCCAGGGGTGCGATCGAGCGCGACGCAGCGCGCATGGTGATCGAGTCCGGCTTTCGTCGCGCAATAGATGCTCCACCCGGCGTACGCTTTCCGCGCCGCACCACTCGAGACATGCAGGACTCGTCGCTCCCGCGCGTCCGACGTGGCATCGACGAAGGCCGCGGACAGCACGAGCGCGGCGCCCAGATTGACCGCGACTGCCCGCGAGACTTTCTCGAGCTCCTGCGTCTCGAGCGGCCCCATTGGCTGGAGCACGCCAGCGTTGTTCACGAGGAGGGGCGTCTCGGCATCCGCGAAGAATTGTTCGAGCGGCTCGCCGGCCAACCAGCGGAGGAGCGCCGGCGCGTCACCGACGTCGAGCGGCAGTTCGGTCAGGGTGTCCGGGAAGCGACCTGCGAGACGGGCATTCTCGTGTCGGGAAACACCGAGCACGCGTGCACCGCGCGCGAGCAGATGCTCGGCGACCGCTTCACCGATGCCGCGCGAGTGGCCCGTCACGACCGCCGCGGCTTCGTTGGCATTGACTATTGGCACGAGGAGAAGATAAGCCCAAGGGCGTCGCTCTGAAGAGCGGTCGTTCGCTTCGCTCTGGATGACCCAGGACTTGCGCCCTCCTGTGATCCGCGTTCTTATGGCGCCATCGGTGTTGCCTTCAGCGCGCCATTCTCCGAGGTCGTATATGAGAAAAGTCGCAATTCTGAGCGTGGTCGTTCTCCTCGCGGCCTGCGCCGATACGCCTAGCATCGTCGAGCCGGACCGCAGCATCCCCTCGTTGTCGTTGTCGAGAGCGGACGCTCCAGGCCAGCCTCACGTTCTGCGCACCAAGGACGGAGCGAACGAGCTTCGATTCGCGTCGAGCCCGAACGGCAGCAAGGGGACAATCCGCTACCACGGTGGCCCCGTGCTCACGTCGGCGACGAACGTCGTCGCCATCTACTGGTCCGCCAATACGATCTACACGGGCGGACCGAAGCCGGGCTCGTTCAACACGTCGAGGACATCCGGCGACGGATCACTCGTCGGCCTGTTCCTGCGCAATCTCGGCGGATCGCCGTACTTCAACATCAACTCGACGTACTCCGACGGCACGGGCCGGCACATCGCCAACGTCGTGAACTACACGGGCTACTGGGCCAACACCCAGTCGCCGCTCCTGCCAAGTGGCACGCAGACCGTTAGCGATCAGCAGATGCTCGACATGCTGAGCTACGGATTCCAGCACGGATATCTCGTCTACGATCCACATACGCTTTACGCAATCCTCACCGAAGGGCCGGTCAACCTGGGCGGCGGCTTCGGCACGAGCTACTGCGCGTATCACTGGTACGGCACGGTGACGACGGACAATCGCGGCACGCAGCAGACGGCGCTCTACGCGGCGATGCCCGACGACTACGCCTATCCGAGCGCTTGCTCGATGTTCGCGTCGACGCCATCGCCTAACGGAGATCCGCACGCCGACGCCGTCGTGAATACGCTCGCGCACGAGACGGAGGAGACGACGACGGACATGTTCGGCACGGCGTGGTGGGATGGGCGCGGCTATGAGAACGCCGACAAGTGCGCCTGGACGTTCGGCGCCGTGTCGCAGTCATCCGGCGGCGCGCCGTACAACATGACGCTCGGCGGGAAGAACTTCCTCATTCAGCGGAACTGGGTGAATGCGAGCTCCGGCAGCGGCTACTGCGCAACATCGTTCTAGTCTGGTCGTTAGTCGCAAGCTCGTAAAGATTGCGGCGGTACCCTTCCGCGCGGGCGGAGAGATAATCATAATCGCGACATGAAAGACTCGCACGCGACGTTGCGCGATCAAGTTCTAAAGCGCGTACTCAAAGGAGCTGGCGAGACCGAGCAATCGCTGCGGCAAGCTGCGGCAGCTGGTACGGGGCTCCCACCCGACTTGCAGCACCTCGTCGACAAGATTCAGGAGCACGCATACAAAGTGACCGACGAGGACGTGGCACGATTGCAGCAGGCGTACGACGACGATCAACTATTCGAGATCATCGTCAGCGCCGCGTTAGGCGCGTCGCGCAAGCGGCTGCTCGCCGGCCTCGCCGCTCTAGACAGCACGAAGGACGAGCCGTGAGACTCAAACGCGTCCATCGCGGTCATTCGCTCCCCGACAAACTCAGGCTCGCCGCCATGCGCCTCATGGCCGGACACGCGCCGGGCGTCGTGCGGACACTCCTCTACCGCAAGGATTTCTTCGGCCGGTCGTTCTCGGCGCTCACCCAGCAGGTCATGCGCGGACCGTCGGTCTGGTCCGTGGGCGAGCGCGAGATCTTTGCGGCCTTCGTCTCGCGCCGCAACCAGTGCGTTTTTTGAACGAACGCTCACTCCGCGGTCGCGGAGGCAGCGTTGGGCGACGGCGTAACCGCGCTCGTCCTGGCCGACTACAACACGGCGCCGATCAATGAAAAGCTCCGTGCGATGATCGCGCTTCTCGAGAAATTCACGCTCGCACCCGAGGCGCTCTCGCCGGGTGACATCCGGCCCGTGCTCGCGGCTGGTGTCACGCGCGAGGCGATTGTCGACGCATTCTACGTTGCGTTCCTGTTCAACACCTACGATCGCCTCGCCGATACGTTAGGCTGGGAGCTGCCCTCGGATCTCTACTATCCGAAGGCAGGCCAGTTCCTCCTCAAGCACGGCTACAACTAGAAGCGTTTCACCGACGCGCTCGTCAGGCGTGGGCGAGCTGCCGCCTGAATCCACGCACCTTGAACGCGAGCATGACGAGTAGAATGCCGAAGGCAACGGCGTAGGCGGCGATCACCCAGAGCACGGTGAGCGCGCCCGCGCCGGGCCGGGCCATCAGGAAAGCGCCAAACGCCACGGATGCGAGACCGGCAAGGATCAGCCGCCACTCGCCGTGCACTTCCTTGCGTACGCGAATCGCAACGATGATCTCGAGCACGCCGGTCGTGATCGCCCAGATCGCGATGTAGAACAAGAGGGCGAATGCCGTGACGCCGGGATTCAGGAACGTCATGATACCGACGCCGATCCCAATGAGACCACCGAGGAGAAGCACCCACCAGTATTCTTGCTCCTTGCGGCCGGAGACTGCCGCCGACACGGCGAGCATGCCGTCGATGAGTGCGTATGCTCCGAAGAGCAGCACAAGGGCGGTGAGTGAGATGCCAGGCCGCGTCCAGGTCAGAATACCAAAAGCGATGGCGGCGAGCCCTCGCAGCAGGAGAAACGTCCAGCCGCGGGAGAGCATGTCGCTGATTCGTGATTCAATTACTCCGTCCATTGCGTCCTCCGTCTAGTGAACCGCAAGTCAGCGCACGACGATCCTGGCGCCTGTTCCGCTCGCAATCGAGCACGGGCTCCCAGGCGATGCGAAAAGGCCGCAGTCGAACCAGCCTCGCTCGGAGACCGTCTTGATCCAATGCCAGCCGATTCCGTTAGGCACGGTTGGTCCAAAATGCGACGTGCTCATCGCTCCGCCGGCGTCGTCCAGGAGCTCGAAGAGCGCTTCCAACCCACCAATCGTTTGACCGGCCGGGAGCAGATTGCCACTGCGAGCGTCCCGCATTGTCACCGTCCACGACAGCTTCCCGGGCGTCGGCCAGGCGACGACGCGCTTGTGGGTCGTGCAGCTTGCCGGGCACTCGCCAAGAGCGCAGTCGATGCGGTCGTTTTCGGTGCGGCGGACGAGTACGGTCGCGTGCATGGGTTCAGGTTACTCGAGCACGGACGCGCGGCCCATTGGACGAATGGCTCGGGTCTGCCGAATCCAGCCCCGTCAGACGTCGTGTAACGACGCCGTTACCCTAAAGTCCAATGGTTCGGCCTTTGGTGTTTGAAAAATTTGGGCGTGGCCGCGTTCGTCAGGGGAGGCCTTTGCGTGTTGTCGTCTGAAAAAGTCGCGATGTCGCGCTCGACGGCCCAGTCGGAAGCATGGGTCGCTGTCGTCGACGATGACGCATCCATCCGGTGTTCTTTGGCCCGTGTGTTTCGAGTGGGCGGAATCCATGTCGAGACTTTCGCCTCCGCGGAAGAGTTTCTCGAATGCACCACGGCCGACGAGCCGCGGTGTATCGTGCTCGACGTTCATCTTGGCGCTCTCAGCGGCTTCGAGCTGCAGGACCGTCTTACGGAGCTGGGCTGGTCCACGCCGATCATCTTCATCACAGCTCACGAGGAGATTCCGTCCTCGCGCCTGGAGCGACGTGCTGGCGCATGCGGGTACCTGCGCAAGCCGTTCGATACGGACGCTCTCCTCGCGCTGGTTCGGCCGTTTCTCTGTCGCGAGACGATGTCGTGTGTCGAATCGGTGAGTGCGCCCGAGATGGTGTTTGCTGAGCGGTCGCGTTAGGTCGCAACACCGCCACGAGTCTCCCTGACTCTCTGTCCGTGCGATTCACTCTTCGCGCTTTCGTTTGCGTTGTTGTAGCGCTCCAGTCGAGTGTCGCGCTGCCGGCGGCGATCCACGCACAGCCGCCTCATGGTCCGGTGCACGTCCTCGTGTTATTCGGGGTACCTCCCGAAGCGCCGCTGATTTCTGTTTTCGCGCAAGGCCTCCGCCGCACCGTACGTGACGATATCCCAGCGCCGGTCGAGTTCTACGAAGAGTATCTCGACCTCGATCGCTTCCCGAGGCGGGCTCCGCAGCTTGCGCCATTCATCGCCGACAAATATGACGCACTCCCGATCGATGCCGTCGTCGCGGTGGGTGCCGATGCGCTGCGTTTCGCGATGGCACGCCTCGGCCGCCTCACCGCGTACTCCTGGATTGGCGACGGAATTGTCGGCGGGGCCGTTATCCATCATGACGTGGAAGGCGTCAATACCGGCCACCTCGTTACACGTGTAATCCAGCGGCCGCTCGGTGAGGCGTTGCCAAAGCCGACGGCTGCTACGCTCACGTTCGCGGCGGACGCGCGTGCCTTGAAGCGGTGGGGACTCTCGGAATCCCACCTCCCACCGAATACCGAGGTGCTGTACCTCACACCAACGGTCTGGGAGCGTTATCGCGCGGCAATCCTTGCTTCGTTAGGCCTGATCATCGCAGAGACCGCGCTGATCGCGCTCCTGCTCGCGGAGGGGCATCGGCGTCGCCGTGCGCAGCTCGCGATCGAAGATCAGAACGCGTGGGAACAGACGATGGCCGACCTGACCACCGATGCCGTGCGGCACGCGCCACAGGAGGCGCCACGCGCGCTTGAGGATGCGCTCGCTCGGGTCGCCCGCTATGCGGGCGCTAGCCGTGCGCTGGTCGTTCAATATGGAGACGATCCGGCGCGATCGCCGACGATATTCAGGTGGCCGCACACGGCCGTCGCCGCCGAATCGGAGAACGGCGCGGCCGGGTTGAGAATCCCGCTCGAGGCAGATGACACGGGGATCGGCATGCTCGAGCTCCATCGCGACGGCGTTAGGCAGGAGTGGTCGCCGCGACTCGTTGGACGACTGGAAGCGGCCGCCGAGCTGATGGCCGGCGCCATCGCGCGAGCGCGCGCGGCGCGGGTCATTCGCCAGGGCGAGCAGCTCAATCGGGCGGTCCTCGCGTCGCTCTCGACGCAGATCGCCATTCTTGATGCGAGCGGAACGATCATTCGCGTCAACGATGCGTGGCGCCACGTCGCCTTCACTGCCGGCGCCGGTGTCGACCGCGCTGCCTTTCTCGGACGGAACTATCTCGACGAGTGTCTCCGCGCTGCGGAGCGTGGCTGTCGTGAGGCCCGTGATGTCCGGCAGGGAATCGAAGCTGTGCTCGACGGAGGCACCTGGCACTTCCGCCACGAGTATACGTCCGCGGCGCCCGAGGAACGCTGGTACGAGCTGCGCGTCGACCGTCTCGAGTATGAGGACGGAGGGGCGATCATCACACATATCGACATCACCGATCGACGACTGGCCGAGATCAAGGCCGAAGAGACTCGGCGTCAGCTCGCGCATCTCGGGCGCGTCGCGATGGTGGGTGAGCTTGCCGCTGCCGTTTCGCACGAACTGCGTCAGCCACTCGCCGCGATCCGCGCCAACGCCGAAGCGGGAGTGCTTCTCCTTTCGAGAGCGCAGCCCGACGTGTGCGAGGCGATCGATATCTTCAGGGACATCGTCGACGACGACGTGCGCGCCGCGAATGTGATCGATCATATTCGGATGTTGTTGCGCAAGGACGCGCCGGCGAAGGGCGCGGTCGATCTGAACGAAGTTTGTAGGCAAGCGGTGCATCTGCTCAAGCGTGACGCGCTGCTCCGACGCACGCGGCTCGAGCTGTCGCTCGAGTCGCCGCTCGCGCCCATTGCCGGTGATCCGGTCCAGCTGCAGCAAGTCGTGCTGAACCTTGCCTTGAACGCACTGGACTCCGCGTCGACCTCGACCGACGATCCCGCCGTCACCGTCAGCACGGCGACGCACGGCGGCGAAGTGGAGATCTCGGTTCGCGACACCGGACCGGGCTTGGCGCCGGGCGTCGAACAGCATCTCTTCGAATCGTTCTTCTCCACGAAGAAACAAGGGCTCGGCATGGGCCTGGTCATCGTGCGATCGATCGTCGAGCGCCACCACGGACGAGTGCGCGCCGAGAATGGCGTGACGCCGGGCGGCGGCCGCGGCGCGGTGTTCCGCGTCCTCCTGCCGATCTCGTAGACTTATGGCCGCGAGTTCCGACGAGATCTCGGTCGAGCTGTCGGCGCGCCGAACGGGGATGTCATTTCAGCGGACGCGCATGAGCGCGGACCGCACGCTGATGAGCGTGATCCGAACATCGCTGTCACTGATCGGCTTCGGCTTCACGATTTATCAGTTCTTTCAACACCTGCGCGCTGAGAACGTGCTCACCGGCGCACATGCAGCGCGCAACTTCGGCGTGGCGCTGGTCTACCTCGGCGTCCTGATGATCCTCGCTGGCATTGCCTTTCACATTCAGTTCATGCTCGCGCTTCGGAATCAGCGCACCGAGATGACGAAGAGCGGGCTCATTCACGGCCAGAGCCGATTTCCCGTTTCGTACACGCTCATCGTCGCGTTCGTACTGCTCCTGCTCGGCCTTGCCGCGATCGCGAGTGTCTCGTTCAGGGTCGGGCCGTTTCAATAGGAGCGACGAGTCGCGGCTTTACGCGACTCGTCGCAGCAGCAGCGGCTTCGTCCACTTGCTGTTGTACGCCTCGGGCTTCGGCAGATAGAGGCGCAACACAAGCATGAACGGACCTTTGGGTGCGGGAAGCCAATTCGCTTCCCTATCTCTCGACGGTTGCTCGTGTTGCACGTAGATGGTCAGCCCGCCGTCGCGGTCGCGCTGCAGCTCCGGTAGCATCGGCGAATTGATCAGATATCGGTTGATCGGATTCTCGACGAGGAGGCGCGAGGGCACGGAGTACATCGTGAGCGACCAGAAGGCGTTTGCCGGTGGAAACTGACCCGGCGGAAAGCGTAGGGTGTAATGATTGCTCGAGGCGTCGAGCTTCGCGCCGCTCGAATCGATCAGATAGACAGGAGAGAACGCCTCCTCCTTCGAGTTCCCGTAGATGCCATCGACCGCGCCGAGCATACGGTAGAGATAAATGTTCTTGAGGTAGGCACGCGTGCCGAATAGATCAGCACTGGTCAACTCGCCGGTGGCCAATTGTCGGCCGAGAAGGCGACACGCATGCCACGCGTCGATCATGCCCTCCTGCATGGCCTTGCGCACGTCCGATGTGAGCGTCGTCGGTGAAAACTGTAGATGCGCGCCGACGCCAATCTCGCCCAATCGCCCGCTGAGCTCAGTTTCCGACGGATGCGTCGGACAGAACTGCAGGACGAAATTCAAAATGTTAAAGAACTCTAACGAAGCGCGCTCGCCCGGTGCCGTGAGTGGCGTGATGAAGTCGATCGGCGGCGCTTGTGGAGGGGCTCGCCGGCCAAGGAACTGCGACAAGGCCTGCACTTTGTATCCCGACTGGACACGCTTGACGTTGTCGATGTCGCCTGGACGAAAGAGCTGTGTCCGATAGAGAACGAACGCAAGCTGTGTTTCGCACTGGATGACCGACCTGATGTTGGCCGGCTTCTCACCCTTCCATCCCGGTCCGGCGAGGAGATAGCTCCCTCCATCGTTGCCCGTGGTGCGCGTGCCGATGTACGCGAAGTTGAAGGTGTACGCGTCGACGAATTGCGCGGAGAAGTAGCGATTCGATTCGATCGGCGCAAACGTGAGAACGAGCGGCTCGGTGCGGAGGTCGGCGCCAAGAAACGAGTACGGCGTGTCCGAGTTCGGCGTCTGCACCGCCGTGTCGTCGGGCGTGTACACGCGCGCGGTATGTACGAGCTGATTCCAGAGGCCTTTGTACTCCGGATCGCTGCGATTCTCGAAATACGCATACTGAATGCGGTAATTGTCGACGAGTGGAAACCCGTAAACGTAGGCCTCTTTCGCTATCCCTCGTGCCTCGGCCGAGGTGAGCTTGAGCTGGAGCTGCGTCGCCATATCGTGTGCTCCGTTCGGTCGAGGTGTCGGGACCGACGGGAGACGAAAGGGTACAGCGCGATCACGGCCTGAAACATTAGACCTTGGTCCGGGACGCGAGTGATTCGTTGCCTAACGCGGCCGGTTCATCACAACAGAATGTCCGTACCAAGCGAGAAGGTGGTGCCCGTCTGCCCGGCGGTGTAGTAGCCGAAGAACGAGCCCGTTGGTGAGCGGACGACGTGGATGTAGTGCGCGTTGAGCCGCCAGGATCGGTTGCGATAGGGGTAGTAGCTGACGCCAGCGCACAGCTCCCACGGCTGTCGCTTGAACTGGTCGAACACGTAACCCCCAGCGGCATACACGTTGACGGTTCGCGGAATCACCATGCGACCCAGTTCGGCCATGAAGCCATTGTCGTAAATGGACGATTGGGGCAGGGGACCGTCGGCGAGAAAATCCTTCAGCCAGCGGAAGTAGTACTCGCTCATGAGAGTCCAGCCGCGAAACTTTGCGCTGGCGTCGGCCGAGACATAGTTGTACGTCAATTTCTGAACGGTGACGCCGGGCGCCAGCGCGCCCGTCTCGAACGCATTCACCCCGTCCGAGAGGCGAATCTGCGTCGTAAAGGGGGGCGCCGCATTGTCCGAGGCACGATCCTCACGTGCAACGGCGGCGCTGACACCGAATTGCGTTGCCACCTTACTATGAAACTCCAAGTCGCCGAAGCCGGCACGCGGCCCGAACTCGCCGGTCGTCGGCTGCCAGCGCAGATCAGCGCTGTACGTGAGCTCCGGCAAGTCGACGCTCTGCGGAACGCCGAGCTGACTGATGTTGTTGTTCATGGAGAGTGTGTACGTGAGGCGCGGCAGCACGTACCCGGTCATCCACACGCCTGAGGAGAATCCACCGCGGAAGAACTCCTCGGCCATCTGGCGGTCGGAACCCGCAAAGAATGGCCACTGACCCATTATCGAGCGCGCCGTCAGGTTCGGACCCATGCCGAGGCCAAAGACGAACGCCGGCGACGCCATGTATTGCAGGTTGCCGAACAAGAGCGTTTGCTGCGTCGTCGGCAGCGACCAGAGTGTGATGTTGTACCGAAACTTCGGATCGAAGAAAAAGCCGGTGATCCAGGCGAAGGTGCGCTGCCAATTGAGATCATTGCGACGGTTCACCGGTCGGACTCGTCCGAGATGATCAGTAAATGAATTGCCGGCTGGATACTGATTCATGTATCGGAACAATCCGTACATGCTGAGGTTCAGGCTGCCGCGCTGGGTCTTGACGATGTCGAAGCCGGCGCCTGGCGTGAACTCGCCGGCGGTCGTGTTGGGGAACCTGAGCGTCGTGTCGACCTTGTAGGGCAGCGCCTCCGTTTCTTGCGCCGAGGTGGCGCGGAGCGGTGCAAACGCGAACAGCGGAGCGGCGGCGGCGAGTACGAGTGCCAAGCGCATGAGCGGTCCGATTCGGGACGAACGACGCGCACCGTGAAGGCGGCTGCGTGTCGAGATCAACAGATCAATTCGCCGAGAGCAGACTAGGGCGCCATCACGCGCGCTCCCATAGGCCTTTGGTCCCAGTCGAGCGCGGCCATGCCGGTACTCGTTAGGCGGTACACTGGCGCGCAAATCCCTTTGGTCCAATAGGCATGCCCGGCGCGCGCGCGCTAGCCTGCCGGGAACCGTAACACCCTGCTCAGCGCCGGGTGATCATCGCACGTATTCTGCCTAGACTCGTTAGGTGATCCCGACATACCGATATCGCCGCGTCATGCGGCCAATGCATCACACGACGCCGCGCTCGTTCACGACGGGCGTCTGGCGCGCGGGCGTGCTCGCCCTTGTCGCCGGCGGACTGGTGACCGCGCCTCCGCTTGTCGCGCAACAGCTGGCGTCCATCGACACCACCTACGAGTTCAACGACTCGCATTTCCACCTCACGAACTATGTCCAGCGGGGGCCGGATCTGTACTCGTTTCTCGCCATCATGGGGCATCGGGTCGGCCACAGCGCGCTATTCGGAATTCCGCTGCAGCAGCAATGGTCGGCGCGCATCGACGGCAACAACGGGCCGACGTACTACCTCAATACCGACGCGCCGCTCTACTACTACAGCTTCACCGACGCGCAGATCGCGATGGAGTACAAGGCGCTGTCGCCGACGGACCAGGCGCGCTTCGACCCGATGATCACCGGGTTCAATCCCACCGATCTGTACGCACCGGAGCACATCCGCCGTGTGCTCGAGCTCTTTCCGGGCGTGTTCACCGGAATCGGCGAATTCACGATTCACAAGGAGTTCGTGTCGGCGAAAGTCGCCGGTGGCGCGGCGAGCCTGCTCGATCCTGCGCTCGACAGCGTACTGTCGTTCGCGGGAGAGGTCGGCCTCCTCGTGCTCATACATAACGACGTCGACGTGCCGTTCGCCAAGCCCGGATCGCCACCGGCGTATCTGGAGCAGATGCGCGCGCTGCTGCTGCGGCATCCGAACACCACAATCATCTGGGCGCATACGGGCGTCGGCAGGGTCGTGCGGCCGGTCGTCGGCCACGTCGCGATGCTGGAGTCACTGCTCAATGATCCGCGGTTGAGCAGCCTCTACTTCGACATCTCGTGGGACGAAGTGGCGAAGTACCTGGTCGCGAGCGACACGACCATTGCCGTATCCGCCGCGCTCGTGAATCGCCATCCCGATCGCTTCCTGTTCGGAACGGACGTCGTCGCGCCGTCAAACGCGCAGATGTACTACCGCGTGTACGACATCTATCGGCCGTTTCTCGACCGACTCACGCCGTCCGCGCGCGCCCAGCTGCTGCGCGAAAACTACGAGCGGCTTTTTGGCGCGGCGCGCAAGCGGGTGCGCGCCTGGGAGGCCGCGCACGACCGACAGCGGTAATACTCACCCTAACGAGGCAGGTGACGTTCCATGTCTATACCGATGAAACGAGCGCTGAGTATCGCGTCGCTCCTGTTGGCGCTGGCGCTCCGCATCTCGTCCGGCCAGACGGTGAAAACCCAGTCGTCCAAGCCCGAGTCGTCCAAGGTCCAGGCCGACACGGGCACGCGGATCGAGGTGTACGGCTTCGCGATGGCCGACGCCATCGGCGACTTCCGCACGAATGATCCGAACTGGTTCGACACGAACCGTCCGTCGAAGCTGCCCGCGTTCCAGGATCAGTTTGGCCACAACGGCCACACCTGGTTGAGCGCGCGCCAGTCCACATTCGGCGCGAAGGCGACGATTCCGACCGGGACGAAAGACATCAAGGTCGTCTTCGATTGGGATCTCTTTGGCGTGGGCGTCGACGCCGGGCAGACCACGATTCGACCACGACACATGTACGGTCAGTGGGGCGCCTTCGGCGGCGGACAGCTCGAGAGTCCGTTCATGGACCTCAACGTGTTTCCGAACATTCTGGAATACTGGGGGCCTAACGGGATGTTGTTCTACCGGAATGTTCAGGTGTTTTGGGAGCCGATCCACAAGGAGAATGGGACGCAGGCCCTCATCGCACTCGAACGTCCGGGTGCCAGCGGCGACGCGGGCCTCGTCGCCGATCGTATCGAGTTGCAGAACATCGCGCCTCGATTCCCCGCACCCGACATTTCGGCGGCATACCGCCTTGGCACGAAATGGGGGTATGCAAGGCTGTCCGCGATCGTGCGCTGGATCCGATGGGACGACCTCCTCCCTAACGATGCGTTCGACTTGAATGGAGGCGTCACGGGATGGGGCGTCTCGCTCAGCGGCGCCGTGAACGCTGGAGCGCACGACGTCCTTCATCTCCAGATCGTCGAAGGCGCCGGGGTTGAAAACTATTTCAACGACGCGCCGGTCGACGTCGGTGTCAAACGAAACGTCGGGAATACCGTCACGCCCGTCACCGGTCAGGCCCTGAACGATCTCGGCTTCACCGGCTATCTCGATCACAAATGGACCAAGCAGCTCTCGAGCGCGATCGGATACTCGCGCGTGAACATCGACAACAGCGACCTGCAGACGACACAGGCGTTCCGCACCGGTCAGTACGCGAGCGTCAACCTGCTCTGGTCGCCGATACCGAGCTTCCTCACCGGCGGCGAATTCCAGTGGGCGCATCGGACCAACAATGGCAACGGCTTCGCCCCCAACGATTACCGGTTGCAGTTTTCCGTGAAATACAGCTACTCACAGAAGTTCGGAGGAGGAGTCGGACATGAGCCCACTCGCGCACAAGACTGAGCACGTCATTCGGCGCCTCACCGTCCTCGCAGCGCTGCTCGCAGTTGCCCCACGAGTTGGCTATGCGCAGAACGCGGTGGATTACCAGCGGGCTGTCAATGCCGCTTACGAGAAGTACAAGAGCCTCAAGGACGGCAAGAACGCGGACTACATTCCCGCGCTCGCGAAAGTCAACCCGGACCTCTTCGGCATCGCGCTCGTCACACCTGATGGCAAGGTCTACACGGCGGGTGACGTGACATCAGAAGTCTCGATTCAGTCGGTCTCGAAGGTGTTCACGATGGCGCACGTCTTCGAGCAATCCGGCGAGAAGGCAATCGAGGACAACACTGGCGTCGACGCAACGGGACGGCCGTTCAACTCGATCATCGCAATCGAGGAGCACAAAGGCCATGAGATGAATCCGCTGGTCAACGCTGGTGCGATCACGACGACGAGCATGATCGACGGCTCGAGTTACGATGCGGTGTGGACGACGATCATCAATACGCTCGACGATTTCGCCGGCCGGCAGCTGCACGTCAACGACGAAGTGTACAAATCGGAAGCGGCGACGAATCAGCGCAATCAAGCGATCGCGCAGCTCATGTTTGCGTACGGCCACATCAAGGCGAATCCACAGCAGGCTACCGACCTGTACACCAAGCAGTGTTCAGTAAATGTGAACGCGAAGGATCTCGCGACGATGGCGGCGACCCTCGCCAACGGTGGGCGCAATCCCATCACGACCAAACAGGTCATCGAGTTCAAGCACGTCGCACCGACGCTTGCGGTCATGGCCACTGCGGGATTGTACGACGATTCGGGAAAATGGCTGTTCGCAACCGGGCTGCCCGCGAAGAGCGGCGTCGGCGGCGGTTTGATCGCCGTCTCGCCGGGCAAGTTCGGGATCGCCGTCGTGTCACCACCGCTCGATGAGGCAGGGAACAGCGTGCGTGGCCAGCGTGCAATCATCGATATCTCCAACGCGCTGGGCGGCAATCCGTACGTGACGCCTCCGGGAGGAGCAGTAGCGAAGAAGTAGTGCCACCTGAAAGAGCCATGGTGCTGCCGGACAGCGCCATGGCTCGACCAACCTACGTTACGCCTCGGCGTGTTATTGCGAAGCGGGCGGCGCGAGCAGCGGGGTCTCGGGTGCGATCGGCGGCGTCAATGCCAGGTCACCGAGCCGTTGTCGCTGCCTTCGGTGCCAATACGCGTACGGCAGGGTGAGCAGCGTGCCGATGAGTAAACTGGCAGCAACCGCCGGCAACACGAGATCACCGTCGAAGTTGAAACGCGCGATCAGCAGGGCGAGAGCGGGATGTCGGGCACCGGTCATGATCGCGAGCACGGAGCGATCCGACGCGTCGCGTCCAGCGGCGAGATGACCGATCAGCAACGCGCCGGCCGAGCTGACGGCGATCGCGGCCGTGGTACCAACGCCCAGACGGTGAAGACCGCGTACGATGTCGCCGGCAAACGAGAGCAGGACGGCGAGCAACAGGACGTCGGCTACGACAATCAACGCTCCGCTCGCCCGCGTCATCACTTCGGGAGCAACACGGCGGAGGATGATCGCAAGCACGAACGGGAGCAGAAAGAGAATCGCGACGAGACGTACGACGGCGCCGGGCGCGAGTAGCGTGTTGCTGAGAAACAGTTCACTCGCGATGGCGAGCCAGATCGGTATCGTCGCGATCGAGAGCAGCGATCCGAGCAGCGTCGACGCCAGCACGAACTCTGCGCGTCCATTCGGCCTCAGTTCCTTCTGTGCGACGAGTGACGTGCCCGGTGATATCGCGAGCAGCGTCGCGCCAAGGATTACGGACCCTGGCGCTCCCAGCGTCGAGAGCACACTCATCGTGAAGAGTGGGAGCAGCACGTCCATCGCGATGAATGCACGAAGCAACAGACGCGGTCGGCAGGCAAAGTAGCGGACGTCGCGCGGCCGTCCCCGCAGTGCAAGTCCTAGCACGAGGGCGACGATGCTGGTTTCCAGAAGGACGGCGCTGGGCTGCATTCGACACTCCCCCGCTCATGATTCCAATGGCTGGCCGACAGTCGCGAAGATCGAGGGAACGCTCGAGGGCTCTGTCGGCAGCGGCGTCGGCGTGCCAGGGACAGTGGCGTGCAATACGTTAGGCATCGGCAGCGCCTCGACATCGGCGCGCGGCAGCCGCACGCAGAACGACGAGCCCTGCTTGAGCACACTTTCAACGTTGATCGTGCCGCCGTGCGCCTCGACGATCGCCTTGACGATCGCGAGGCCAAGGCCGAGCCCGCGCGTATCGCTGCGCGACGCCTGCCAGAATCGATCGAAGAGATGCGGAATCTGATCCTGGGGAATGCCTGGTCCAGAGTCGCGAACCGACGCGTGAATGCCATCCGCATGAACGTCGACGTCGATCCTCACCTGTCCGCCATCGGGCGTGAACTTCACGGCATTGGCAACGAGGTTCGAGAACGCCTGGGCGAGTCGGTCTCGATCGCCGAGGACCATCGGCACCTGTGCGAGTCCCCCGCGCGTCAAGGTCATGTGGCGTGCGCGAACGACGACCTGGAACATGTCGACGACATCGTCCACGACATCCACCAGATTCACATGATTCCGTTGCACCGGCAGCGGACCGGACTCGAGACGGGTGACATCGAGCAGATCGCGAATGAGCCGATTCATCGAATCGGCGGCGTGCTTGAGCGTCGCGAGCTGCGTCCGCTCCGTGTCGTGGCCATGCTCGTCGGTGAGCTCGAGCAGCAGATCGGCGCTGCCGAGAATCGCCATCAGCGGATTTCGCAGATCGTGTGACACGATCGAGACCACGGCGTCGCGTGTGCGAACGGCGGACTCCGCCTCGGAGCGTGCACGGCGCTCACTGTCGAGCGCTTCGGCCCGGTGCAACGCGACCGCCGCCAGGTCGCCGAGCGCACGACCAAAGCGTAATGACGATTCTCTAAATTGCCGCCGTCCGCCGGCCGACGCGACACCTAACGAGCCGATCACGCTGCCGTCGTGCCGCAGCGGCACGACGAGCAACGACCCGGATCGCCGCGCGTCGACCCCGGTACGCCGCGCCTCGCGTGAAGGACGAACTTCCGTCGTGTAAATCCGCGGATGATCGGCGTTGGTGCCGTCGTTGAGCCACGCCGGCATGCGCGCGCGGGTTCCCGCGACGGGCGTGCAAGTGCCGCGGCCGGCAATCGTCACGAGATCGCCGTCGATCGCCCGGGCCAGGTAGGCGCCGCCGATTCGGCTCGAGTTGAGCGCCGCCGAGACGGTGAGCTCGGCCACTTCGTTGACCGTGAACGCGCCACTCAATGAGCTGGCGAGGCGCCGGAGCGACGCTTCCTCTTCGGCGCGTCGCTTGAGCACGAGCCGGAGATGGCGATCGCGCAGCGTGAGCACGAGCACGGCGGCCGAGGCAACGCATCCGACCAGTACGAAGGCAATCGCAAGCTCCAGCTCGAGCGATTCGTCGCCATCGATCTGCGCGCGGCGCGATTGCATGGCGCGCGCAATTGCCGAATCGACGCGCACCGTGGCGAGGAGCAGGCCCTCATAGCTCATCCCATGCTGCACCGTCTGTCGCAGCACGTCATCCGCCGTTTTGGTCTCCGTGAGCGCCGCAAACTGGCGCCACCGGTCGACGGTCTCGCGCACGCCACCCACCGAGTTGCGAGCGGCGGGTCCCATCTCATGGAGCGTTGCGTTCAGTCGCGCGAGCAGGGAATCGTCGCGCGCGGATGCCTTCTGAAAATCGGCCAACAGCGAGCGATCGCGCGAGATCGTGAATCGCTGCGACAAGGCCAACTCACGCGCCAAGCCGAGGCGCAGTTCACCAAGAAGCAACCGCCCCGGTTCGCCAACCGCACGAATATCGTCGCGCATGTAGCTCGTCCGCTGCTGCAGCACGAGCGGTGCGATGGCGAGACCCGCCAGAGAGAGAATGACGAGCGTGAGCGGCAGCCATGACAGGTGGCGCGTGCTTGTTCTTACGAGACCGGTGTGTTCACGGCCGTCCCGCGACTTTCGGCTGATCGAGTGCGCCACGTGTGGGTTCGCCATGGCCTCCTCCCCGTACTGCCCTGCGGAGAGGTTGTCATAATCACCGTGGTGCGGCACAGTGGACCAAAGACCGTGCCAATCGCATCCAACGCCGGCGGCGTTATGTAGCGAAAGTCCAATGGCTGGTTCACGCGGAGTGTGAAGCTTTGTGAAGTATGCCGACACTACACGCTCCGTTGTATCCAGCCCCACCCTCGCCCGCGGTGAAGATGGCAGAGGCGCCAATCACGCGGTTGCGCAGTCTCATGAGGGGTGTGCTCGCGTGCGAGCCGTGGGAGTGCTCACCACTTGCCGGCGAGTTGCAGCGCATCGTGCGCGCGGCCGCCGCTGAATTGCGCGATTGTGGCAATAGACCGGAACAGATGGTCATTGCCCTGAAGCGCGCCACGGCGCGTGGCGCGCTACGCGCGACTACGACGCGGGAAGACGATCTCCACTATCGGATGATCCTGTGGAGCGTACGCGAGTACTTTCACTGTGACTCGTAAGGCCGTCTGAAGCAGCCGTCGCCTGACCGAGGGCGGCGGCCATGATGTCGAGCACCCGCGGACGTTGTATGACGCGGTGGTCTGGCGTCACGATGCTCGTTGGTGCGTCCGCTGCGAGGAGATAGTCGACGATCCGCACCAGCTCGGCCACGGAGTGCGCGCCGAGTTTCGTCATGGCGCGTGCGCGATGCACTTTCACTGTCTTTTCGGTCGTCCCAATGATGGCGGCGATCTGCTTGTTGAGTCGTCCCGAGGTGACGAGCGCGCAAACCTCTGCCTCACGAGCGGTGACGGTCTCGAGCGCCGCCCAGAGCACGGCGAGGTGACGCCGTCCCGCGCGTTGCTTGGCGTCGCGCTCGGTGGCGCTGCTCACCGTCGACAGCAGCACGTGATCATCGAGCGGCTTCTCGAGCAGGTCGAAGGCGCCGAGTTTCATCGCCTTGACCGCCGCATCGAGATCGGCGCTGCCCGTAATGAACACCGCCGGGGTCTCGAGCCCCGCGGCGCGCGACTCGCGGAGCATCGTTAGGCCGTCGAGATCGGGAATCTTGATGTCGATCACGAGGCACGCGGGCTCCATCGCGTCCTGTTCGGCGAGATAGCCCTGAGCCGTCGTGAACGTTCGAACGCGATACCCGCCGGTGATGAGCACTCGCTGAACGGCTCGGCAGATGCGTTCGTCGTCGTCGACGACGACGATAAGTGGCTCAGTCTCCATGGCTCCCCTCCGCTAAATGAAGCGTGCGCGTCGGCGCCGCCGGAATAATGATGGCGAGCGTCAGATGCTCCTCGTGCAGGCTCAGGTTGACGTGGCCCCGGAGGTACTCGACGAGCGTCGTGATGAGCGTATGCAACCCTTGAAAACCGGGCGACGCAGAGAGCGAGAGGGGAAGCCCGGTGAATCGCAGTTCAGCGTAATCCACTACCAATTGCGTCTCGACGACGATGGTGTCCGGCGTGGCTGGCTCGCTGTCGCCGATGATCAGCGCTCGCCGAAGAATACTGAGCAACGCGAGTCGTAACCGCGCCAACCCGCCCGTGACCAGCGGCGAGTGCGGCGCGTAGCATTCCTCCACGCGAAAATGCCAGTTCGGATGGAAGCCGCGGGCCGTGACGACAAGGTCGCTCGCCAATTCGTTGAGCGTGACAGCCGCGACCTCGGTCGTGGCGCTCGCGCGCTGCTTGACACGAGAGATGAGCTCGATCATGTCGTGCTCCGTGCCGAGACAATCGCTCAGTGCGTCAAGCGCGGCCGACACGCTCGGCGTCGGTTGCTGCAGCAATTTCACGGCGCTTTGCAGATTCATCCTGAGCGATGTGAGCGGCTGCCGCAGATCGTGCGAGAGCTCGGCCATCACGCGATCGAGCGTGTCGTCCGCGTGCACAGGCTGCACGGACACCTGAAACTCTTGCAGCCTCTCACGATTTGCTTCGGCGAGCGCGTTTCGCAGTGGCACGACGGACTCCGATGGCGATGCCGCGGACGAACCAACGCGGCGGCGAATTGTCGGTGGATTGTTGCGTAGTCCCATACGGTCCTCGTCTCTTGCATCACGCCAGGTGCGCCGCGCGCGTCTACGCAACACGGTTGGCATTTCCAAAGCATTCGCGAACGCAGCGTCCTTGCGATTGGACCAAGGACCCATTCATGAGGGTCCTCCTCTCTCGCGCGATCAAATCGTCGGTGCGCAGCTGGGCTCTAAGGCCAATTGAGCAACGGATTGTCGGCGCGAGAATGTTCCTGACCGATCACTGAGCAGCGGTGTGATCGAGGAGGCACAATGAATCGATTCGTGCTCGCGCGTGGTGGTGTTCAACGAATCCCACTCACCATCGTCGGCGGTCCCGAGGGAACAGGGAAAACTACTCTACTACGAAGACTCTTAACCCACAACGATGGGCGTCGCATAGCGGTCGTGCTCGATCATCCGAGCGCGCTCGCCTTGGACCCTTCGCGCATCGCCCGCGCCGACGACAACGCGCTCATTCTGACAAACGGCTCAGCGTGCTTGTCGGTTGACGGTGATATCGGAACCGCGCTTTCGACGCTCCACACTCGTCACGCGACTGCACTTCCCGATCACGTCGTCGTCGAAGCCTCGCCATCGGCGAACCCCGTCCGCACGTCCGGCTATGCTTTCTTGCCGGGATTCCGGCCTGGGGGCAGCGTCGTCGTCGTCAGCGCGCCCGACGTGCTGCGCGCGAAGGAGAACGATTTCGAGGTGGACGGCACGCTCGACGCGCAGCTCCAGTATGCCGAGCTGCTGGTGCTCAATCAGGTGGATCGCGTGACGACGCCAGAACGACAGATCGTGCGACGCTGGCTCCTCCAGCGCACCGTTCGCGCGCGACTCGTGGAGAGCGAGCAATGCATTCTCCCGGCGGCGATGATTCTCGGCACAACGCTAGATCACGTGCCGATGCACGCGATTCACGCGGAATGGACGCCGAGCGTCGCAATCGACTCGGAAGCCCGCCGATTCCGGATCGTCCAGCCCCGAAACGAGGAGGACTATCGGGCCTGGGTATTGACGACCCGTGACTCGATCGATTCAAGTGCATTCAAGGGTTGGGTGAGCTCACTACCCGATAACATTCTGCGCGGCGATGGCGTCCTTCGCATTCGAGGTGAGCCAAGTCACCGATTTCAGTTTCATCGCTGTGGTTTACGGTGGTCTCTCTCTCGCGAGGAGCCTTGGGGCGACAGTGCCGAGCAACCGCTCAGTTGGGTGTCCCTTGTCGGCTTTGCGTCCGCGTCCAAGAGTGAGGCAAATGCCGCGGAAGGCCTAACAACAGTTGGCCCCGCTGAGCCCCGCCACTTTCAACCGCCGCTGCAGCGGTCCAAGAGATCGCGTCCCGCAGGAGAGGTCTCATGAGTGCCGCTGCCCACGAACGCCGCCGCAGGGGTGACGCCGCCGATGAAGCGCGGAAGGATCCGTCGATCCGTCACTATCAGGCGTCGGAGCATCTCTCCAACGAGCGCACGCATCTGGCCTACGTGAGAACGGCCATCTCCTTGATAAGTCTCGGCATTACGGTGAACCGCTTCAGCATCTATCTCATCGAGAATGGAGGACCGGACGCCGACCGCCGGCCACTCGGATTGCTACGCGACACGAAGCAGATCGGGTTGGGCATGGTCCTGTTCGGCTTCCTCCTCATGGTCTTGTCGCTGCACCGGTACCTGCGGGTCGATCGGGCGATCGATCGCCTCGACTACAAGCCGGAGCGCTTTTTCGTGGAAGGGCTAACGCTGAGCGCTCTGTTCATCGGCGCGCTGAGCATCATCTGGCTGTTCCTGCGATGAGGCGCCACATTAAAGTTTGTTCATCCAAGCGCGCGACCCCGGAAAAATACGGGTTGAGGAGATCGGGAAAAGGAAGTACACTCGTCGAAGACGACGCGGTCCGCTCGCTTCGCCTTCCGCGGCCTGGTTTGACAAGGGGCGCGACTGGCGGCCACCGCATGCGACAGGAAGCCGGAGTGCAAACGCATACGAGGGCGCATTTGACTGCGTATTCCCGCATCCTGCCATTGCAGGACGTGGTGCTCGAGACAACGGCCCCGACCGTCGCGGTTCCGCGGCCGGCGGCGCTCGTCGCGCGCGTAATCGCGGTGGCGATCGCGTACTATCTGGGCGCGTGGATCGGCTTTCTTTTCCAGAGTCCCTCGGTGCCACAGTCGGTGTTGTGGTTGCCGAATTCGATCCTCCTCGCGGCCCTCTGTGTCTCGCCCCCGTCCAGCTGGCCATTTCTGCTGCTTGCCTCCTTTCCCGCGCAGCTCGTTGTCGGCTGGCAGAATCACTCGCCGCTCGTAACGATGTCGTTACTGTTCGTCACGAATTGCGCCGACGCAGCGCTCGGCGCGACGATCTGGCGGTTCGTGTCGCCGGGCGAGTGGCGCATCGAAGGCCTGCGGACGATGCTCGCTTTTCTGCTGCTCAGCGCGACCATCCCCACGCTGCTCCTGTCTTTCGCCGACGCAGGGATCACTGTCGCTACCGGTTGGAGTAACGATTACTGGCTCGTCTACGAAACGCGGGCCCGCGCAAATGTCCTGACAAACGTGGTCTTCGTGCCGACGGTGCTCGCCGTTCTCGGGATGGGTCGCGAGTCACTGGTTGCGTCCCTTCGCGCGCGCTGGTTCGAGGGCACGCTGCTCTTCACCGGCCTCCTCGCGATGGCGGCCTTCGCGTTCTCGCGCCCGACGGAGTCGATCAGCGGCGCGGCCGTAGTCTATTTGCCGCTCGTCTTTCTGCTCTGGTCCGCGGTCCGCTTTGGCGTTGGCGTCACGGGCGCCAGTCTGCTCGCGCTGGCGTACCTCACGACGTGGATGGCGATGCATGGCATTGGCCACCTCGCCGAGCACGAACCGAGCGCTGTCGTGCCGGCGTTGCAATTCCAGTTGTTGGCGATCGCGGTGCCGATGCTCTGTCTCTGCGCCGTCGTCCAGGACCGTGAGCGCGCGTCCCGCGCGCTCGGCGCGAGTCAGCGCGCGCTGCATCAGAGCCTCGCGCAGATCCGGAACCTCGCCGGTCGTCTCCTCACCGCGACTGAGGTTGAGCGAACGCGAATTGCCCGCGAGCTGCACGACGACGTCAGCCAACAGCTCGCCGCGCTCGGGATCGGCCTCAGCGCGCTCAAACGACACCTCCCTAACGACTCCACGGTTCGAGAGGAAGTGACTCTCCTGCAGGGTCAGGCAATGCGCGCGGCCGATGATCTGCGCGCGCTCTCCCACGAGCTGCATCCGGCGGCGTTGCGCCACGCCGGCCTGGTCCCGGCGATGAGGGAGCTCTGCGCGCAGTATGGCCGCGGTGACTCGATGCGCGCCGTCCTTGCCGCCAAGCCACGTGAGATCAGCGTCCCGCACGACGTCGCCCTCTGCGTTTATCGCGTGACGCAGGAGGCGCTTCGCAACGCGGCCCGCCATTCGGGTGCGCACGGCGCACTCGTCACGCTTCAGACTTCCGAAGAGGCGCTCGAGCTGCATATTGCCGATGACGGACGGGGCTTCGACGAAGGGGCCGCACGTCGCCGCGGCGGCCTCGGCCTAACGAGTATCGACGAACGTGTGCGCCTTGTCGGCGGCACCGTCCAGGTCGATACCTCGCCAGGTCTTGGCACCCGCATTTCCGTCCGTGTCCCGAACGGAGACCCTCATGGACCGGCCCACGCTGCTGCTCGCGGATGACCACGTCATCGTTGCCGATGGCCTCCGCAGCCTGCTGAAGGACGAATTCGAGCTCGTTGGAAGCGTCGCTGATGGCTTCGCCCTCGTCGAACTGGCGAACAAGTTGCGGCCCGACGTTGTCGTCACCGATCTCGCGATGCCTGGGCTCGGCGCGCTCGAGGTGCTGCGCGAATTTCACGTGCTCGAGATTCCCTCGCGGGTCATCGTGCTTACCATGCACGCCGATGCCCACCTCGCGACCGAGGCGTTTCGCCTCGGCGCGTGGGGCTATGTGCTGAAGAATTCCGCCGGTGAGGAGCTCATCACGGCAATCCATAAGGTGCTCGATGGTCGCGCGTATCTCACACCGCTCATTACGAAGGATGTAATGGTCGCGATCAATACGGCGGCGTCGACGAATCATTCGGCTCGGCCGACGATGCGGCAGCGTCAGGTGCTTCGCCTCATTGCCGAAGGGAAACGGATGAAGGAGATCGCCGCGATCTTGCGTTTGTCGCCGCGTACGGTCGAGAGCCACAAGTATGAGATGATGCAGACGCTGGGTGTGCGGAGCACGGCGGAGCTGATTCAGTATGCGATACGAAACCCTGATCAGGGGCCATGACGTTAGGCATTGCTCGGAGTATTTCGGATGGCCGGCACGTAAGTATCCCATGTTCGGGCACTCACATT
This sequence comes from Gemmatimonadaceae bacterium, assembly GCA_036496605.1. NCBI lineage: Bacteria > Pseudomonadati > Gemmatimonadota > Gemmatimonadia > Gemmatimonadales > Gemmatimonadaceae > Gemmatimonadaceae bacterium. The sequence goes on from DASXKV010000067.1 coordinate 100,564, forward strand.
CCCGGATAGCGAGCGCGTCGCGAGCGCTGTAGCGTAGCGAGCGAGAGAAGGAACTCGGTTGAGAGGAGTACCGTCGCCGTGCGTCGAAGCCGCATTCTCGTAGTCGATGATTACGTTCCCGTCGCGCATGCGATCGCGCAGCTGTTGCGTCTTTCCGGTCACGCCGTCATGACGGCGTTTGCCGCGGACGAAGTCATGAATGCTGCGCGCGCTTTCCATCCGGAGGTCGTACTACTCGACATCGGGCTTCGCGGACCGGACGATGGCGTCGCCGTCGCCAATTGGCTGCGCGACGAGCCCAGTTTCGACAGTACGCTCCTGGTCGCCCTGACTGGACGATGCGACGGCGAAGATGACGCGCGCATCGCCACCGCTGGTTTCGATTACCACCTCGTGAAGCCCGTGAGCTTCGACGAGCTCGAAGCGATCATCGAGACCGCACCCGAGCGTTGTGCGCCGGGACCAAAGGGCAATAGCATCGCCGGCTGAACACCCCGATCCTCATCGCGATTCGTCGACGCGTCTACTGATGCGTCGAACAGCGATGTCATCGAATCGGGGAGATGTATGTCCAGTGCCACCGCCGCTCCAGCCATCGCGCCTGACGGGCCGCCGCCGTCGCCGCCGGCAGCCGACATGGTGTGGATTCCCTCTGGCGAGTGCGTGATCGGATCCGACGCGCATTATCCGGAGGAACGACCGGCACACCGCGCCACGGTCGACGGATTCTGGATCGACCGATATCCCGTCACCAACGAACGATTCGCGCGATTCGTCGACGAAACCGGCTACGTCACCTTCGCCGAGCTGCCGCCGAACGCCGCCGAGTATCCGGGTGCGCGTCCCGAAATGCTCAGTCCAGGATCGCTCGTATTCACGAAACCGCATCATCCCGTGGATATGAGCCAGATCGCCAACTGGTGGGCGTTCCTGCTCGGCGCGGATTGGCGTCATCCGCAGGGACCCGACAGCTCGCTCGATGGGCTCGCGAAGCATCCCGTCGTTCACGTCGCCTACATCGACGTCGAATCCTACGCGACCTGGGTCGGCAAGCAGATTCCGACCGAGGTGGAATGGGAGTACGCCGCGCGCGGAGGACTCGACAATGCCGTGTACGCCTGGGGCAACGAATTCCTGCCTAACGGCACATTCATGGCGAACACGTGGCAAGGCCGCTTCCCGTACGAGAACCTCCTCGCCGACGGCTTCGAGGGAACCTCACCGGTGGGCCACTTCCCGCCTAGCGGTTACGGCCTGCACGACATGATCGGCAACGTGTGGGAGTGGACCGCCGACTGGTATCGCCTCTCGCGCACGCCGGCGGGATCCGACTGTTGCGGCCCGAGCGCCGCCGCCGCGAGCGTCGATCGCTGCTTGCCCGGAATTCGCATTCCGCGCAAAGTGCTCAAGGGCGGCTCGCATCTGTGCGCGCCGAATTACTGCCGGCGGTATCGGCCCGCCGCGCGCTACCCACAGCCGATCGATACGTCGACGAGCCATGTCGGCTTCCGCTTGATCGCCCGCACGTCCTCAGGTCGTGAGAAGGCGGAGCCGCTTCCCTAGCTGGCGCACTTTCCTGACGTCGTGGCACTGGAGCAGCGACAACGGTGCCGCGTTGCTGCTCGCCGTGGCCGCTCTTGCGACCGCGTGGAGCAGCTATCAGGCGTCGGTGTGGGGCGGCGTCCAGGCGGCGCAATACACACTCTCTTCGGTATTGCGCGGCAAAGCCGCATCCGCAAGCAACGAGGCCGCGCGCTTGCGACTCATGGACGCGCTCCTGTTCATGAAGTGGCTCGAGGCATCTGCCGATCAACGGCCGCACCTGGTCGCGCTCTACGAGGCGCACTTTCGATCGGACTTTCGAGTCGCGTTCGATGCGTGGGCAAAGGACAGCACGCGTCCCGAGAATAGCACGCCATTCGAGCGCGGAGAATATCACTCGAGCAAAGCAGACGACGGCGAACGCTACGACGCCGCCGCGAATAGAGCACTGCAGCAGGGCCAGCATGCGAACGACGTGTCGGACCAGTACGTTTTCGAAACGGTAATCTTGGCCACGGTGCTGTTCTTTGCTGGTGCCGTGCGTCCGCTCGTTGGACCAAAGTTACGTACCTTCATGCTGCTCGTTGCGACACTGTTGTGCCTTACGGCGCTGATCCGGGTCGTGACGACTCCCGTCATACGTTAGGCGACACCCCGCAGCACGGCGCGCGGCGAACGCGATGCGTCGTGGGCTCTAGGGCCAATGGAGCCTGGGTCTGGAGTGCCGTCATCATCCAACAATAGCCTTGCGGCTGCCCGGCTTTCGGGCGGCGCGGGCTGTTGACCTTGTTGCACGAGGTGCAGGATGAGCGCGGAAGAATTCGGCATTCACGTCATGCGTCGAGGATGGCTGATGTCGTTGCTTGCGGCGAGCGTCGCCGCCGGTCCCCAACGAGTCACAGCAACCGACCCAGCGTTCGTTCCGGGGCCTTGCCCCGCGCGTACGCGCGCCATCGCCGGCGTCGACACCTCGTGGGTTCGTTGCGGCACCGTCACTGTTCCGCAAGATCGGAACAATCCCAACGCAAGAAAGTTGGCGCCGGTCGTGTTACCCGTCGTCGTGTACGAGTCGCCGAGTGCGCGTTCAAAAACGCCACTCGTCTTTCTCGCCGGCGGCCCCGGAGAGCCCGCCATTGACGTCGTTACGGAGGTTTTCCTGCCGTCGCCCGTGGGTCAGCTCACGCTACGAGAGCGGCCAATCATTGCCTTCAACCAGCGTGGGATTGGGGACACTGGCATCGCATTGCCGGCGCTCGGCACGCTCTCCTATCACTGGCGCGCGACGCGCGAGGAGTCCATCGAAACGCTCGTCGACTCCGCGAAGAAAATTGCTGCGCGACTGCACGCCGAAGGAGTCCAGCCGGCCAACTTTACGACGCTCCACGCGCTCGAGGACACGCGGGACGTCGTGCGAGCGCTCGGCTACGAGCACATGGTGCTCTTCGCGACCTCCTATGGAACCAAGGTCGCCCTGCAGCTCATGCGCGTGCACCCGGAAATGGTCGAGGCGACCATTCTCGACGGCGTCGCCCCGCCGCAAAGCATCACCTCGTTCGACCCGGCCGTGCTCAACGATCGCCGGCGCGCGGTAGCCGAGCGATTGATCGACGACTGCGAAAAGAGCTCTACCTGCAGCTCCGAGTACCGCGAGCTCCGCAAGATGGCGAGCGCACTCGATCGGAACGACGCTCCGCCAGTGCACATCGTCGTCCACCTGCCATCGGGCGGAGGTTGGTTCGATCTGGATCTTCGCGGCCGCGATCTCCTGAGCGCCGTCGGCGCGTACGCCGGGACGGAGTTCGCCCGCGCGATGCCGCAAGTGCTCGAGGAGTTGGCACACGGCGACACCGTTAGGCGAACGATGTCACCCGAGCTCGTGCTCCACGTCGTCCATGAAACGGCGCTCGCGCGCACCGCCGGACCGAACTACCCCGTCATCTATCACATCGTGCTCTGCGGCGACATTCCGTCCGGCGTGCTCCAGGCTGGGGGCCGCGCGGTATGCGACGCGCTCGGTGTACCGTTCAGCGGCGTCGACGCGATCAATCCGGTCACGAGCGACATCCCGACGCTGATGTTGTCGTCGACCTACGACGCGCAAACGCCACCGGATATGGCGGACGAGGCGGCGCGAACGCTGTCGCACAACTATCGCGTTCTCTTCGGCGGCGTCGGACATCTAGCCTATGCGCGACCGGTGAGCGCGTCGTGTGTGGCGGTCATCGCGCAGGCATTTCTCCTCGACCCCGTGCACGAGCCGCCCGATCCGTGTTCGAAGTCTCTCATTCCATCGTTCCTGCCTCGATCAGCCGATCTGAAGCTGGTTCCTCGCTGATCGATAGCTCGTCGCGCATTTCCCGGGCAAGGAAGAAATTGAGCGCGGTCCGAATCGTCGCGATCGCGCCAAGGATGCCCAACTGATCCCAGGTCGGCGAGAGCGCCGTCTGCAGGACGTCGGACGCAAGCCGGAGCTCGAGTGCCAGCGCCAGATAGCGCGCGAAGTCGAGTCTGAGCGCGGTGAATCGGTGGCGTTCGCCGTTGGCCTTGCGTCCACTTTCCGCCAGCCCGACACGGCGCGTAATCATCCGACCATCAGCATGACGGCCGCGCTGTGGATAACGGGAGGAGCCGATGCGAGTGTCGATGAGTCCGATGGTGAACGAGTACGTCGTGCGTGGTTTCGTGGCACTGGCGCTCGTGCTCTTCCGCGTCAAGCTCGGATCGCTCGTGCCGCGAAAGATCCGGCGTCGTTGAGGTGTGAGTAAGTACTCACATCCTCAGTACGCGTCTCCGAGGCGAAGGTAGAACGTGCCTCCATTGCGACCCCAGGCACCATCGGCGCCGATCTTGACGTGCCAGGACTCAAAAAGCAGGTAACGCACGCCGACGCCGCCAGCTGGCAGCAACTGGTTCATCGCGACGGCTGAGAACGATGGCGCCACCGCGCCGACGCCGCCGAATGCCACCGCTCCAAAACGATCGACGATCGGAATACGAAACTCGGCTTGCGCCGTGAACATGGTCTTGTCGCGATACTGGCCGCCAGCATAACCGCGAAGGTCCGAGTTCACGCCGTAGAGACAGTACTCCCAAACCGGAGCGTCCGATCCCACACTACAACCCTGCAGCCGCATCGCGAGCACGGCATCGTACGACGAGAGTGCAACGTATTGATTGATCCAGCCACGATACCAGTTCCATTGCGGAGTCGAGCCGAGCCAGCCGCGGGAGAACATTGCCTGGACTTCCCCGAGCGTTCCGTTCGTCGGGTCGTCGGCCTTATTCCGCGTATCGTACGTGCCCTCGGCACCTAACGCGGAAAGCGAATAGCTATTGTCCGATTGCGCGAGCAGCGCAACGGTATCGGTCGCGCTCAACGCCTCGAGCTTTCTCAGCGACGTGCCCACGCCGCGATGCACATAACGAGGCCCGATGTAAAACCGCCCGATGAGCCGGCCGAGGTACTCGAGCATCTGCGAATCGCCGTTCTGGGAGATGTCGACGGATCTGTTGGCGTTGCCCTGCTCGAAGCCGACGCCGAAGAAGTCGTAATTCAAGCCGAAGTACAGGAACCCGATTGCGCCGGTCCGGGCGCCGCCCTGGAAGTAGACGCGGCTGCCGATGTCGGCGAGCCAGCTTTGCGTATCGCTATAAAGACCTCCAACGCCCACGACCGATTGCGGCGAGGCGGAGTCGACGTTGAAGAGCAGCGCCCCGACTGCGCCGATGCCGAAGCCGAGCTGCGGCGACGAGCGCACGACCGGAATGCCGACGAAGCCGCCGTTGCGCAAACCAGGAGTCATCGGCGAGCGAGCGTCGGTCGGCAGCTCGATGCCGGGCGTGGGATCCTGCGCCATCGCGACTCGGCTCGACGCGACGAGTGCGATGAGCAAACTGTAACGTTTGATCATGTCGGAGCCTATGGCCCCGTGCCGGACACGGGCGAGTGGACCTTTGGCTAACGCCTCGTCAGGTTGCGGGAACGCGGGGTCGCGTCAGGCTGGCCCGCCGTGTGACCAATAGTCCAATGTCAACACGTCGGTGGCGCCGAGACTTTTCGGTCGCAAGCAGTTTCCAGGGAGGCAACGATGAAAACCAACGCGCGGGCCGTCACGAACGTAGTGCGTTCCCATCTGTCACCACTCGTTCTCGCGGCACTCGCCTTCGGGCTGCCGGCGGCGGCGCAAGAGCCGCAACCGCAGCCGCTACCGCCAATGGTCGTGCACGCCGACGGCGAGAAGGCGAAGTTCTCGGGGATTGTGCTCGACAAGAAAGGCGACACCATTCGCCTCCGTGAGGGGAATGTCGGATTGCACACGATCCTACTCACGGATGACACTCGCATCTCGACGCCGAGCGGATTGTTCAAGATGAGTCGCAAGAAGCGCGACGACTCCGCGATCATGCCGGGGCTGATGATGCAGGTCGAGGGTCGCGGCAGCGCCGACGGTACGCTGGTCGCCGACGAGATCCACTTCTCGACACGGTCGATGAAGGTTGCCCAACAGATCAATGTCGGCTCGGAGGTGACACGGAGCCAGGTGGCGGCCAACACCGACAGCATCGAGAGGGTAAAGCGACGACTGGCGGACAGTATTACGCACGTGAACGCCAGAGTTACCAATCTTGATAACTACGAGGAGAGGATCTCCTTGGTCGTCAACTTCCCGACGAACGTCTCGGATCTCGCCGACGGCGCCAGAGGCGTACTCGACGACATGGTGAACCGCGCGGCCGGCTTGAAGGGCTATATCATCGAGGTGAAGGGCTACGCCGACACGAGCGGAACGCCAGCCTACAATCTCCAACTGAGCACGGCGCGGGCGGTCTCCGTGGTGCGCTACCTGTCGGAGCAGAAGGACATTCCGCTGCGGCGGATCTTGAATCCGACCGGATATGGATCGGCGCAGGCAATCGCGAACAACAGCACGCCTGACGGCCGAGCCATGAACCGTCGTGCAACGGTGCGGGTGCTCGTAAGCAAGGGCCTCGCAAACAACAACGGCGGTCGTTAACACCGGTCCACACGGAGAAACACAAGAGGGCGAGCGCGAGTGGTTGGCGCGCTCGCCTTGTCGCATCAGTAGAGGAGTCCCAGGCGAGACCAGATCGCATTGACGTGTCGCGGCGAACCGAAGCGGTTGTCCTGACGCGCGTACGAGAGGTCGAACACCCAGTGCGGCACGATCGTGATCGCCGAGCCGAACCGGTAGGCAGTGCGCGAAAGTGCGTGGTAGCGCGAATCCCAATACACTTCGTACGTCGCGTAAGGCACGAGCTCGCGCTTGTGTGGTAGATCGAGGTGTTCCTCGACCTGGACGCGGTCGCGCCACCGCTGCGATGGCTCGCTGCCGATCCACCGCAGCTCGAGTCGCGTGCGATTGCGGAAACGCACACGCCCTTTGGTCGAGGGAAAATCCACTTCGGCGAGCGCACGGTCCTCCGGTGCACTCGAGCCCCCGAGCGAGCGGATGGTTCGGAAGCCAACGCGCGCGAATCCCCACGGGATCTTGAGATCATCAACATGAAGCCCGAGCGTCAGCTGGCGGTCGGTCGTTTCGAGGCCTCGCGTATCCTGCGCCAGCCCAAACAGGCGCCACTGTCCCGACGGCGCCGTCCAGTACAGGTCGACCTCGCGCCACCATTCGTCTTGGGTCGACTGCGCAGGAGCACTCGCCGCCGAGAGACAGGCCACAACGATGGTGAGTGCAGCAAATAATGCCCGCTGTGCCATGGCGCGAGATCAGCGCAGCGCCATGATTGGTCGATGGCGCTCTTCCGCGTGGCGCTTGCTCCACTTCAGGTACGGCGTCGTGACGATCACGCTCACGAGCAGGTAGAGGATCACGGCGGCGGGTACGAGCTTCTCGTTAGGGAAGTTTGCTGTCGCGATCGTCAGGGCGATCGCGGGATGACGCGTTGCGCTTGCGAGCGCGAGGACCATGCGATCGTTGTCCGTGGGACCACCGAGGAGGTGCCCGGCGCCAAGTCCGACGAGCACGAACGCGATCATGATGAGCAGAGTCCCGTCACCGATCAGTGCGGCGAGCGCCGGCAACAACTTGAAGAGAAGGGGAAGGGCACACAGCACCAGCACGGTAAAGCCAGCCTTGACGACTTGGCTCGCCACGCGATGAGCGAACCGCGGCCACAATCGCCTGATTTCGATGCCGATGAATAGCGGTGCCAGCACAGTCATCAGCGCGACGTTGCTCACCGCGGCCACGGACGCGTGCAACGGGACGGAGAAGATGTTCTGAATGATCGCGACGGCGATCGGGATGATCACGATCGAGCCAATAGCGGACGCCACGAGCAAGCCGATCGTGTACGAGGCTTCACCACCTGCTTGAATCGATCGTTTGGGCCAGATGGGCGGTACCGGCGACACCGACAGCGCAATGAGGGCAATCTTGACGGGCGCGTCGAGGTCGAAGGTGCGTGCGAGAAGAATCGCGAAGATCGGCATGATGAGCAGCATCGCGATCATCGAGCTCGCGAGTCGCGCAGGCTCGCGAAAGAGCGACGTCGCATCACCTCGCGCCGTGCTCAGGGCGAGGCCGAGCACGGTTATGATGATGCTAAGCTTTGTTCCCAGGAGGATGAGCTGAGCGAGCGGCACGATGCGCCTCGAATAAGGAGAACGGCCAGGCGCGACCAGCTATCGACGGCCGCAACGTGGCCTTCGTTCGAGCATCGCGCCTAACGAGGTAGCCCAACCATTGGACAAAGGAGCGCTGTCCGAAAGTCCAATGGTGGGATCTGGGGAATATTCGCCTCGTCCCCACCTTCATTTCAGTGGTCGTTCGGCCAACACCCTCTCCGCCGGCCGCGGAGTAGTGTGCGTCATGCGGCCACTCGCGAGTCTCACCGTTCTAGCGCTCGTCGCCGTCGCAACGAGCTGCTACCCCGATCAAATCACGAGCACAACGCAGCTCGCATCGATCACCACACTCGTCGACAGTCAGGCGCCCTTACGCAATGCACGCACTTTTGCGCTGCCCGACACGATCATTCATTCAATGTCACTGAACGGCACCGGCACCGGCACGATCACGCACGCTGGTGACGCCGAGATCATTGCGACGATTCGCTCCGGCCTCCTTGCGTTCGGTTGGCAGGAGGTGACGAACGTTGCCGTGCAGCGACCCGATGTCGTCGTGCTCACCGCGGTGCTCGAACAAACCAACACCGGCGTGTTCTACCCGGATTGGTGGGCAAACTGGGGCTGGTGGCCGGGCTGGCCTGTGAGCTACGGGGCGGACTGGGTATGGACATCGCCAGTCGACGCCGTCGCGTTCACCTACCAGACAGGCACGCTACTCATTGCGATGCTCGATGTCGAGCACGGGAATACCTCGACCAAACGCGTGCCTTTGCTCTGGGCGGCCGGCGTGAGTGGCGTCTTGACGCCGTCCAGCTTCAACGGCGCGCTCGCCGGAATTGATCAGGCGTTCGCTCAATCGCCCTACCTGGAGCGCCGATGATTCGCATACTCGTAACACCAATGGTTGCGGTGGCCTTCGTCGCGTCGCCACTGACCGCGCAGGACCATCAGCGCCTCCTCACCGCGACCGAGTACAGCGTCGCGGTGCCGCTCGGAGACACGCCGGCGTACGGGTCCGGCGGCAGCTGGACTGGTGCCGCCTATGAAGCGCGGTGGATGAGTCATCCACACACTTCGATCGGCGCGCTCATCGGCTTCAACGAATTTCATCGCCGCGAGTCTGGTACGTTCAATTTCCCGAGTGGCGCGGCAACGGGCGATCAGTATCGCGATCTGATCGTCATTCCGCTGCTCGTGACCGGTGCCTGGTACTTCAACTCCAACCCGGACGATCCACGCTGGTACATCGGCGGTGGCGGTGGGCTGCAGTACACCGATCAATTCTTTCAGTTTGGTCTCGACCAGCGCCACGAGCGCAACTGGAACGCCGTCATCGTTCCCGAGATCGGGCTCACCTTCTCGGCCTGGTACGCAACGGGCGGGATCGTCAGCCTCCGATACCATCTCCCCTCGGAGAGCAGCGCCTTCCTCGGCAGCAGCCAGCGACGCTTTCCCTACGTGAGTCTGTCGCTCGGCTTTGGCTATCGATAACAAAGGCGTTAGGGGCTAGAGCTGTCGGGACTAGGGTTAGGCGGCGAAGATCGCGCCAGATTCCCTAGCCCTACACCTCTAGTCCCTAACGCCTAGCCACACATCCCTCATCTGACGATTCCGTCCTTCTTCATGTTGTTGACGGCGAAATTCACCGAGAAATCCGCAAGCTTGTTCGCGTTCTTTGGATCGATCGTTTGACTGCGTCCCATCCAGATCAACTTGTCGTTCTTCACCGAGTACACCGTCGTCTCCACCGAGTAAACCTGCTGGGTCGTGTAATACACGGGATCGTAGGCAGTGCCCCAATAGCCCCAGTAGCCATAGAAGTCCGTCCCGGTCGGCGTGACCTCGGTTGTCATGCCGACGAGGCGCATAACGACGGCCCCATCGAATCCCTGTTGCGCGAGACGCGAACGAACTGCGTCGATGTGCGTCAACTCGGAATCGGGAATCACCCGATACGACGGGAGGCCGCCGGGGATTCGCGCCGCCAGCTTTTCCTCCACCATGCGCCGCATACCCGCGTCCTTGGTCATGAAGACGGCCAATGATTTCGTCAGCGGATACGGCGGCGTGCCCGGCTCCTTCCACGTCGCGACTAACTGCGTCGAGTTGGAACAGGCACTTACAAGGCCGGTGGCGGCCACGAGCAGTGCAATGGTCGTACGTGACATCGAATTCCTCCTCTCTGAATCGCAGCTCCAGTGCTCATGTCGGATCGAGCTCGGACTCGGGAGCGTATTCACTGATGAGGGTCCCGCGCACGTAGACCTTGGTCGCATCTCTAACAAGAGGTAGCCGTTACGTGGTCCAGCGGGCATCTTTGGTGTTCCTGCCCCCTCTCTCGCGCTCGCGCCGCGCCGCCGCCGGCCTGTCGCCCCTCTCCCACCGCAGAAGATGTTTCGCATCCGCGTGTTCTCGCCGCCACTCGTGCTCGACGAGCCGCGAGCCGTTGGCGAGCTCGTGATCGGTGACGTTCGCCGACACTTCGCACTCGACCTTCGCTACTGGCAGGTCGTCGACTATGAACGGCAGTGGAAGGCAGGCCTCGAGCGTCTGGTTCGCGGCGCGAATTCGTCGGCGTTGATGACCGCATATCGAGGGACCGACGACGGACCACACGTCATGTGGGCGCTGTGGAAAGAAGCGGGTTTCGTATATGTGCAACCCCATTGTGTTCTATCCACAGAGCTCGGTGCCCCATTCGATCCAGCCGAGCCCTACGCACACGTTGCCGCGCGAATTCCAGTGAGCGAGCAGGCGCTGCCGATGTCCGAGTGGCGCGTTGAGCTCGAGCACCTTGTCGCGAGTATGATGCAGATCCGCTGGCCCCCCCCTTTCGGCCAATAGCTCGCCCTTTTTGCCCTCGCCAAATCTGACAGGCGGTTCATTCTGGGCCGCACGTCGGGAGGAGGAACGCAATGGCGAAGGAAAGCGGTGGGTCCGGTCGCAAGCCGAATATTCTCATCATTTGGGGCGATGACATCGGCTGGTTCAACGTCAGTGCGTACAACCATGGGATCATGGGGTATCGCACGCCCAACATCGATCGGGTCGCGAAGGAAGGCTGCCTGTTCACCGATTGGTACGGCCAGCAGAGCTGCACCGCAGGGCGCGCTGCCTTTATCACGGGTCAGAACCCGATCCGTACGGGCCTGACGAAGGTCGGACTCCCGGGAGCGAAGCTCGGCCTCCAGCCGGAAGATCCGACGATCGCCGAGCTCCTCAAGCCGTTAGGCTACACGACGGGCCAGTTCGGCAAGAACCACCTCGGCGATCGCGACGAGTTTCTGCCGACGGTTCATGGGTTCGATGAGTTCTTCGGAAATCTCTATCACCTGAATGCCGAGCAGGAACCCCAGTGCCCTGACTATCCGAAGAATCCGGAATTCAGGAAGAAGTACGGACCGCGCGGCGTGATGCATAGTTGGGCCAATCCCGATGGAACACAGAAGATCGAGAACACGGGCCCGCTCGATACCACGCGCATGCAGACGATCGACGAGGAGTTTCTCGACGCGAGTCTGAAGTTCATCGACAAGGCGCACGCAGACGGAAAGCCCTTCTTCGTGTGGTGGAATTCGACGCGCATGCACGTCTTCACCCACCTGAAAAAGGAGTCAGAGGGTAAGACCGGCCTCGGTGTGTATCCGGACGGCATGGTGGAGCACGATGGCCATGTCGGCCAGTTGCTCGACAAGCTCGACGCGTTAGGCATCGCCGATAACACGATCGTCATGTACTCGACCGACAACGGCGCCGAGTGCATGACCTGGCCCGACGGTGGAGCGACGCCCTTCCGCGGTGAGAAGGACACCAACTACGAAGGCGGATGGCGAGTGCCCTGCGCGATCCGCTGGCCTGGCGTATTTGAGCCGGGGAGCGTCTCGAACGACATCTTCTCGCATATGGACATGCTTCCGACGCTGCTCGGTGCTGCCGGCGAGCCGGAAATCGTCGAGAAGTTGAAGCACGGTCACGTGACAGGCAACAAGACCTTCAAGGTCTGGATCGACGGCTACAACATGATTCCCTTCTGGAAGGGCGAGGCCAAAACGAATCCACGCCGCGGCATCATGTACTGGAGCGATGACGGAGATCTCATGGCGCTGCGCGTCGATCAATGGAAGTTGCACTTCCTCGAGCAGCGTGGAATCGGCATTGGGGTATGGCAGGACCCGTTCGTCAGGCTGCGGACTCCGAAGCTCTTCAACCTGCTAAGCGATCCCTTCGAGCGGGGCGAAGAGGGCGTCTTCTACGGCAAGTGGATGGCCGATCGCATGTTCATGTTCGTGCCGGCTCAGCAAATCGTCGGAGAATTCCTGAAGAGCTTCGTGGAGTTTCCGCCACGACAGAAGCCGGCCAGCTTCAGCATCGACGACGCGCTCGAGCACGCGCGCGAGACCGAGAGGCAGCTCGAGACCGCGAACGGCGGCGGCGTGAAATAGCGCAACTCGCAGCGCTACCATCGTTGATATTTCTCGCGCGATGCGCTCTCGCGGAACCCGCGTTCCTGCTTGGCTCGTCGCCACGATGGTGGCGCTGCTTGCGCTGCTCGCCGGACCGATTCTGCCCTGACAATGCGTCGGTCGTCGCCAAAGAAGAGCTACGAATTCGCGCGCCTCGTCGCGTGCGCAATCGCGCTGCTCGGCGTAGGGCTTGGCCCCCCGCACCTTCGCGCGCGAACGACGGGAAATGATCCACTCCCGAGTTGGACCGACGATGCCACGAAGCGAATGATCTTCGGCTTCGTTCAGAGCGTCACGAACGCAACGGGCCAGGAATTCGTCCCCGTCGCAAGCCGGATCGCCGTGTTCGACAACGACGGCACACTCTGGTGCGAGCAGCCGATGTATGTCGAGGTCGTCTTCTCCTTCGCCCGCGTCGAGAAGCTGGTCGCCGCTCATCCGGAGCTGCGCAATCGCGAGCCATACAGAATGGTGGTCGACAGGGACACGCAGGCGCTCGTCGCACGGGGAGACAAGGGAATCGGCGAGGTCGTCGCTGCCACTCACAGTGGAATGACGGCGATCCAGTTCGATTCGATCGCGGGCAGTTGGCTCGCATCGGCGTGGCATCCCCGCTTCAACCGCCACTACACAGATCTCGCCTACCAACCGATGCTCGAGCTGCTCGCGTACCTTCGCGCAAATGGATTCAGGACCTTCGTTGTCTCGGGCGGCGGCGCCGATTTCATGCGCGTCTACGCGCCGGGACTGTACGGCCTGCAGCCGGATCAGGTGATTGGTACGACCGGAAAGCTCGCCTTCGAGCTGCGCGATGGGAAAGCCGAATTGCGCAAGCTCCCCGACGTCGATCCGCTCGATGACGGCCCTGGCAAACCGGTCGGCATTCATCAATACATCGGCCAGCAGCCGATTCTCGCCTTTGGCAATTCGGACGGCGATCTGCAAATGCTCCAGTACGCGGATGAGGGGGGAAAGACGGGTTCGGGACCTCATCCACGACTGATGCTTCTCCTTCACCATGACGACGCTGTTCGAGAATACGCATACGACCGAAACTCGAAGGTCGGGCATCTCGACAAGGCGTTGGATGCTGCGCGCCAGCGCGGCTGGATTGTCGTGAGCATGAAAGTCGATTGGAAGACGGTGTTCAAGAGTCCATAATCTCGACGTGTAGGCCCTAGGTCCAATGCCCAGGCCGACCAAAGTTCATGACTTTATGATCGACCGTTGCGGACACGTAGTCGATACGGCGCTCGTACGAGTAGCGGAGGGGGAACCGCCGATCCGGCGGACATGGAGGGGCTGCTCGTACGAGCTCGCCGACACTTCGATGTATGCAACACTTTAGAGGATACGAAAGGGCCGTTGCGGCTGACTGTCGATGCTGTTGCGGGAGGAGGCGATGGACGGCGTGCCGTGCACCAACGCGATCTCGAGGTACGCTAGTCAGGCAGCAATGGTGGCGGCGTGCCTAACGTTGGCCGCGAGCAAGTCCACGGCACAGGCAGCCTCCAACTCCAAATCGGCCGTTGACACGGGCACCGTGAAGGCGCTTCGAAAGATGGGCGCTTACTTGCGGGGCCTCCAGCACTTCGGCGTGTCTGGGCAAACGATGCGCGATCTCGTCCTCAACGATGGCCAGAAGGTCGAAATTGAGGGCACCTTGAACTACGTCGTCAGGGCGCCGGACCGCTTCCGTGGCCAAATCAACACGGACCGCAAGCAGCGTCAGATCATATATGATGGGAAGACACTCACCGTATACGCGCCGCGCATGCACTACTACGCGACCGTACCGGCGCCGAGCACGATCTCGGCGACGATCGATACGGCGCGTGTTCGTTATGGAATCGACTTTCCAATCGCCGATCTGTTCCTCTGGGGCACGCCGCGCGATGGCGTCAAGGACCTCACGTCCGCGCAGTACATCGGGCCGTCGCACGTCGGCGGCAACGAGACGGATCAGTATGCGCTCCGTCAGCGCGGCGTGGATTGGCAGCTCTGGATTGCGCGCGGCGCAATGCCGGTACCGGTGAAGCTCGTGATTACGACAACGAGCGAACCCTCCGAACCGCGCTATGCAGCAACGCTCGAGTGGGATTTGTCGCCAGCCGTCGGTGATGCAGTGTTTGCGTTCGTGCCGCCACGAGACGCCTCGCGGATCACGCTCGCCTCATACGGCGCGGCTTTAGAGAAAGAGAGACAGCCCGCGCGCCGATAGCGCGGCGGAGACGTCTGATGGTGCCGTCGAGTCGCACGCAGTTCCAGATGGTCGTGGCAGTTGCAGTACTCGCGTGGTTGCCATTGGTGCCACGCACGAGCGAAGCGCAGCGGCGCGGGGGTGGTGGTGGACGCAGTGTCGGTGGTGGTGCGGGCTCCGTAGGACGCACGGGCGCTCGTACGAGTAGCGGAGGGGGGAACCGCCTATCCGGCGGAAATGGAGGGGCTGCTCGTACGAGCGTCAACCGAGACTTCGGCAACACCAGCGTCGATCGCGCGAACGTCAATCGCAACGTCAACTCCGCCAACGTCAACAACGTCAATGTCAACCGCAACTGGGACATGGACGTGGACGTTGACAACGGATGGAATGGTCGTCCCGTCGCGAGGGGAGCGGCATTCGCTGCGGGTGCCGCGTTGACGTCAGCCGCAATTGGGTCGGTGGTGTACAGTCTCCCAGCGTCGTGCTCCGTCGTTGCCGTCAACGGCATCTCGTACCAGCATTGCGGTTCGGCATGGTACGAGCCGCAGTTTGCCGGGACGTCGGTCAACTACGTTGTCGTCGAGGCACCGCAATAGCGCCGGCCAGCACCTCGCCTATGGCGTCGGTGTCCGTTTTCCCTTCACGAAGTGCACAATGAAGGCGATGACCGCGAGGGCGACGATAATATGGATGGCGCCCGCCGTGATCTTGAAAATGAGAAGGCAGAGAACCCAAATCACGAAGAGAACCAGCGCTATCGTGAGGAACATGAATGCCTCCGAGCCGGGTAGGGGGAGCTGCCGTGCAGAAAGTGCTGCAAGCAGGGGCTCGGGGCTAGGGCTGAGGAGGTCCAGGGGACAGGGGCAAGGTTAGAACCCTTTCCGGAGAAACGGCGTGAGCTTATGCATCGTTATCAGGCCTCCCTGGTGGTGTTGGATATCGATTCGAGGTACTCGGCGAGCTTGTCATAGCTCTCCGCCGCGCCGTGCTCCATTCCGGAGGAGATGACGGCGTCGCGCACCTGCTTCGATTCGTATTGCACGACAATCGTGACCGTCGTCTTCCCGCGATCCTCGACAAAGGTCGTCGTCACGAGCGATTCACCTGGGTAGTCGTCGAATGACTCGGCGTGGACGACCCGCTCGGGACGGACGACCTCTCGCACGGCGCCGCGCATACCCATTCGCTCGCCGTTGGGGCCGCCGAGCACGAACTGATACGACCCACCAGGCCGGAAGTCGCTCTGGCATTCCAGGAGTAACCAACCGCGTGGACCGAACCACCGTTTCAGGAATTCACATTTTGTAAACGCATCGAAGACCATCCTGCGCGGTGCGTCGAAGACCCGGACCATCATGACCTCGCGGTCGGTCGGCGTCGTGACGCGGAGTGTGCCGGTGTTGAGCATGGAAGGGCAGCTAGAGGTTATCAAGCGGTTGCCGAAGAGCCCGACGCGAAAACAGCACATAGCGAAAAGAGTGCGCTCGAGAGTGGAGGCGTCGATCAACGTCCGGCGATGTCGGGCTTCGCAGGAAGCTCGTTAGGTACAGAGAAGGCGGGCAACGTGGGCAACGTCGAACGCACCGTGGCGATCGATCGGGCGAATTTCCGCGCTCGGCAGTTGCCCGTCGTTACCGCGCTGCCTTTGGAGAACGCGACCGCGGACGCCACCGAGCTTGGCGCCTTCGTCCGCGGCCGCGTGGCCCAGCTTCAAACCTGCTATGAGCGAACCGGCGCGACGGATCTGGCGGGCGTGCTCGCGCTACGCCTTACGATCGGAGCTTCCGGGGCGGTCCGCGGCGCCGAAATCGTTAGGCGAACCTGGTCGGGCCCAGGCGCGGCTGACGCCGAAGCATGCCTGATCCGATTGGCGCGCGGCTGGCGCGTGCCATCCGGACAAGAGGGAGCGACGGTCACGCTGCCGATCAGCTTCACGCGCGGCGGCTAAGTCGCGCCGTCCATCAATCGCAACTTTCAGCCGTCGCGCCCCCTGCAGTTGCGCCTTTCCCCTCTTCTCTTGACTTCTAGAGAACTCGGTCCAATACTCTTCTCGACTTCAAGAGAAGAGGCACATGGCGGCGCGCCATCCCTCGGAATCCGATCCGCTCCGTGGTAGTCTCGACCTTCTGATCCTCAAGGCACTCTCCCTCGCACCCATGCACGGGTGGGGAGTCGGTCTCCGCATTCAGCAGATCTCTCGGGGCCGGCTCGAGGTCAATCAAGGTTCCCTCTATCCCGCGCTGCAGCGCCTCGAGCACCGCGGCGATATCGAGAGCGATTGGCAGTCCACCGAGAACAATCGGCGCGCTCGCTACTACACGATCACGCGCCAGGGTCGCAAAGCACTCGGTGAGGAAGTCGACAAGTGGAAGCGCTTCGCCGATACGATCGCCGTCATTCTGGAGAGCTGATATGAGCTTGCTCAAGGGATTGGTCGCGCGCACGCGCTCGGTCTTCGCGGCACACGCTTCGGAAGCGCGAATGGAGGAGGAATTCTGCTTCCATCTCAATATGGAGACCGAGCGGCTCGTCTCCGCTGGCATGGCCCCTGACGAGGCGCGACGGAGGGCGCTCGTCGCCTTCGGCGGCCTCGATCAGCATCGCGAAGCAATGCGGGATGGACGGGGCGCGCGCCTGTTGGCGGATTTCACGAGCGATATTCGGTACGCGCTGCGCGCCATACGCCGCAGTCCGGGTTTCGCCATCGCCGTCGCCATGACGCTCGGCGTCGGCATCGGCGTCAACGGCATCGTCTTCGGCTACGTCAACACGATGCTCTTCCGTCCGATGCCAGTGAATAACGCGAAGGAGCTCGTGGGCGTCTTCACGCTCGATACACGCTCAGGAAGCCCGGGCCTGCTCGCGTACCAGGATTACCTGGATTTTCGCGATCGCAGCGGCGCCTTCGCCGGCTTGGCTGGGGAAACCGGCGTACCGCTCAATCTCGTCGCGGCTGCAATCGGCTCCGCGGCCACGGCCGACATGATCTGGGGAGACATGGTGACGGAGAATTTCTTCTCCGTGCTCGGGATGCGCCCCGCCATCGGCCGATTCTTCACTGCGGCCGACGCGCCTCGAGGAGGCAATCCCTTCGCCGTGCTGAGCTACGATTGCTGGCGGCAGCGCTTTCATGGCGACTCGTCCATTGTGGGCCGAGTGGTGCGCATCAACGGCTCGGAGTTCACGATCACTGGCGTTGCACCCTCCGGATTCAAGGGCCTCCGAACGTTCGGTTTCTGGCCCGAGATGTTCGTCCCGGTCGGCATGCATAATGTGGTGATGCCGGGGTCGAAGCAGCTGCTCGAGGGACGCGGGGCGGGATGGATCTACGTCGTCGGCCGGATGCATCCGCGCTGGACGATGCAGCGCACGGAGCGGGCAGCGAGCGTTTTCGCCGCGCAGCTCGCGAGCACATATCCGGGTAGCAACGAGAACTTCGGCGTGACACTGCTCCCGGGCGGAAGCGGCTTCGACCATCCCGGATTCGTCAAGCCGCGTGTCCTCGTCCTCGCGTCGGCAATGGGCCTCTTCGCGTCCATTGTCACTCTGCTCATCATCTGCGCGAACCTCGCCAACATGCAGCTCGCGCGCGCCGCCGCACGGACGCACGAGATCGCGATTCGGCTCTCGTTAGGATGCTCCCGAACGCGCCTGGCCCGTCAACTCCTCGCCGAGGCGCTCGTCCTTGCAATCCCCGGGACTGTCCTGGCAATGATGCTCGTTAGGCTCTCGCCGTGGCTGGAGCAATTCCTGGTGCCGCACCTGCAGTTCCGCGTCGGCCTCGGGCCCACCTCCGACTATCGGGTGGCACTCTTCACGGCAGCCGTTGCGCTACTCGCCGTTTTGCTCTTCGCTCTGATGCCGGCGTTGCGCGTGACGCGACCCAGTCTCGCGCCCACGCCGGCGAGCGTGATCGGCGCGCGCGGTCGCGGTGCACGACCCCGCAGCGGGATACGTGGCATGCTCGTCGTGACGCAGCTCGCGATGTCAGTTGTGTTGCTCGTCGGCGGCACGCTGTTCGTGCGCAGCTTGTTCGTGGCGCGCGCCATTGATCTGGGGTTTGATGCATCCAACCGGCTCTTGCTGTCCGTGAATATTGGTCTACAGAGCTACGACGGTGCGCGCGGTCGTCGATTCTACGATGACGTCCTGACGCGAACCCGGGCGCTGCCGGACGTCGTGTCGGCGGCATGGGCCTTCCCGGTCCCGTTCGACACGTACGGCCGCGGCGTTGGTCTCTACGTGGCCAGCGCGCGCACCAACTCAAAAAATGGCACATTCTCGTCCAACAGCAGCGTCGTGAGCGACGACTTCGTCAAGGCGTTAGGCTTGCGCCTCGAGGCGGGTCGGGAGCTCGCTGCCGGCGACACGAGCGGCGTGCCACGCGTGATGATCGTGAGCCGATCACTCGCGACGCGGCTCTGGCCGGGCCGAGATCCGATCGGCCAACGCGCCCGACAAGGAAGTGCTTCTGGTCCGGAAGTGATGGTCGTTGGCGTCGTGAGCGACGCGAGCTTCCTGTCGTTAGGTGACCAAACTCCCGATCGCGCGTACCTGCCCATTCGCCAGAACTATCGTGAGTGGCAAACTCTGGTGATTCACACTCGTGGCGAGCCGATGACCGCGTTGCCTCGCATCCGCGCCATCGTCGCCAGCATCGATCCATCGCTGCCACCGTTCGGCGTCATGACGATGAAGCAGAGCGTCGAGAGCGGTTTCTCGACTTCGCGCATGGCGGCGAGCGTCGCCGGATTCTTCGCGGCACTGGCGCTGCTCATCGCAGCCGTCGGGCTCTACGCGGTCGTCGCCGGCAGCGTAACCGAGCGCACGCGTGAGATCGGCGTCCGCCTCGCCCTCGGCTCGACTCCATCGGGAGTTCTGCGATTCATCATGAGCGGCGGCGCTCGTCTGGGTGCCTGGGGCCTCGCCATCGGACTGATCTTCAGTATCGCAGTCGCGAAGCTCATGGGCGGTCTCTTGTATGGACTCTCACCCAGCGATCCAGTGACCTTTATCGTGGCGCCCGCGGTGCTCGCGATCGTCGTCCTCATCGCGACCTACCTTCCGGCACGCCGAGCCGTGAAGCTCGATCCAATCGCGGCATTGCGCAGCGAGTGACGCGAACCGGCTACGCGTTGAACGCGCGTCGGAGGCCATCCGAGGCGTTAGGCGCGCTCGGACGCCAGGCGCTCACGCCCTTGAGCTTCGCGTTCGAGATTCGCAGCGACCGCGCGAGCGTGTCACCTAACGAGCCGCCGAGTTTGGCGACCCATGGGGGGAGCAGTTTTGGTGGGCGCACGGACAGAATGCTGGCGATCGTGGCGCCGATGGCCGCATGCGTCATCGGTTGATCGTCGACGACGTTGAATATCCCGCTCGGAAGATCGACTGCCGCGACCACGGCGGCGGCCGCGTCGTCGTGCATCAGCATCGGGAAGTATGCCTCACGACGCCCGAGCAACGGCAGCCAACCCATCCGGACGAGACCACCGAGCTGCCGGGTAAAGGCATCGTTCGGCCCATAGAAGTAGGCGAACCGGAGCACGATGCCGGCGCGCCCTCCCTCCGCAAACCATGTCGCGGAGGCCTCGGCATCGAGCGCCGAGCGACAGTAGCGACCGGGGCGGGGAAGTACTGCTTCGGTCACCCATCGATCGCCGTTGTCAGGATAGATCGGCGCGAAGGACTCCTGTATCAATCGCTGAACGCCGGCCGCTGCCGCGGCCTGCGCAACGATGCGTGAGCCTTCCCGCCGGATGCGCGCCATTTCGCCCCATGCACCGGGGAGGAAGGCCAGACTGTTCGGTGGTACATGCGTTGCCAGATTGATGACCACGTCATGGCCTTTGGCCGCTTGCCTAACTGCAGTCGCGTCGAACAGATCGAGCGGCAGCGCCTTGACTCCATGCGTGGCGACCGACTGTAATCCGGCCGCCGATCGACCAGCTGCCGTGACCTGATGACCTCGTGCGCGGAGCGCCGGAACGACGCGGCGTCCGATTACCCCCGTTGCTCCGGTCACCAGAATCCGCACGATCTCGTGCCCTCCGGCCAAGGTGAATGGTTCCAAAATTAAACCCTTCGATCCATGCTCTCGGGGCGACCAATCGGCTTCAGCCGCGGCGTGGAACTCCTCGGCACGAGAAACGCTTTATCTCGGTAGTGTGGCTGCTCCGATGATGAAACGTAGACTCCTCGCTTTCGCCGCATTGACAAGCGCCGCGTCCGTCGGCGGAATGCGGCTCGCGCGCGCCAGCGCTGAGCCGTCCACGGCAGGCCTACCCCGGCGCATCTCGCCGGACACGACGCCGATCATCAACGGCTCGCCAGGTCCGACGCGAGTAATCATGCGCAACGTCGACTTCCATCAAGCCGAAGACGTCCTCTTGCACATTCGCATGCTGAATGGCGAGATGCGCAGCGTGAAGCACGGCGTCGTCGATTTCGATGACAAGATGAGCTATGTCCTCACCGTGGACACCGGCCACGTCACGCTCGGGCCCGGCGATCTCACGCATCTGATGAATCAGTATGTGTTTGCTTATCCCGGGGCACCGCTCAGGAATCTGACGGTCAGTGTACGCGGTACTTCGCTGGGGCTCACCGGCACGCTGCACAAAGGCGTCGACATACCATTCGACATAACGAGTAACGTGTCGATGACCCCAGACCAGAAGATGCGCCTCCATCCGACAAAGATCAAAATCTTCGGCGTCAATGGCGAGGCATTGATGCGTGCCCTCGGCATCAATCTTCAGAAGATGCTCGATCTGTCGAAGGCGAAGGGTGTCTACGTGCAAGGAAACGATCTGTTTCTCAGCCCACTCGTTGTGCTGCCGCCGCCGCAAATCCAGGGGCGGATCGTTGCCGTGAGAGTCGGGCCGGAAGGACTCGAGCAAGTGTTCGCGCCCGCGCCGGGAGCGACCCGCAGCGCCGAGGTCCCCCTTCCCGATTCGATGGCACACAACTACATGCTCTACCGCGGCGGGACGCTGCATTTCGGCAAGCTGTTCATGACCGATGCCGAACTGCTCGTCGTCGATCTGAACGAGCAGACGCCATTCGACTTCGACAACGATCGCTACCAGCGCCAGCTCGTGGCGGGGCATTCGCGCACGCTGCCCAGTCTCGGGCTGGAGGTCTACATGCCCGACGCGAGCGCCCTCCAATCGCAACGTGTTCTGTCGTCCAGACGCTGAGACTTCTGCAGCCCCACGTTAGGCGCGATCGAATGCCTTCTCCATCTCGGCGGATGGAACGGCCTTTGAGAGCTCGACGAAGGTGCCATGCTCGGCGATTTCTTTCGCGGCGCGCAGAAACCCTGCCCAGGCCGAGCGGGCGAGCGCTCCGCCGACGCTGATCCGGCGCACGCCCACGTCGGTGAGTGCCGCCAGCGTCGTGAAGTCACTGCTGACGAGCACGTTCACCGGCTTGGGCGCAACGGCCCGCACGATTGCGGTGATGTCTTGTATGTTCCGAAGTCCAGGCGCAAAGAGACAGTCGGCGCCAGCTTCCGCATATGCCGTTAGGCGACGTATCGTCTCGCGCAGATCCGGACGACCGGCGATGAATCCCTCCGATCGCGCGGTGAGAAAAACGCCGCTCCCTTCGTCGTCCAGCGCGCGTCGCGCCGCGCGAATTCGCTCGACCGCCAGCTCGAGCTCGAACAGTGGTTGCGCTGGGTCGTCGGTCGAGTCCTCGATCGAGAGTCCCGCAATCCCCGTCGACGCGGCGAGGGTGACATTGGCCGCCACGGCATCGGGCTCCGTCGCGAATCCGTCCTCGAAATCCGCGCTCACCGGCACATCGACGCTCGCGCTCATCGCTCGCAGATGACCCAACGAGTCATCGATCGTGATATGATTGTCGCGCCGTCCGATTGACCAGGCGAAACCGGAGCTCGTGGTCGCGAGGGCCTTGAATCCGAGTTGGACGAGCAGAATCGCACTCCCCACGTTCCAGGGATTTGGGGACACGAAGCAGCCGGACTCATGGAGCGCGCGGAAGCGACGAGAGGATGCGGAACGGGACATGGCGGAAAGTCGAGAAGGGCGCGTCGAGAAGGCCGCGTCGAGAAGGCCGCGTCGAATACTACGCGCCTTTCCAGGCGGCCAGGAAACGCTCCTTCCTCCCTGTGTGACCATACCCCCGGGCTCGGCCGTCTTGTTAGCATGTCCAGCCCCTCTGATCGCGAGCTGATCGCCGCGGCGGCGCAGGGACAGGTCGCCGCCTTCGCGACCCTCCTTGGCCGCTACCGCGATGTTCGCACGCGCTTTGCCTTGCGCATGCTCGGCAACTACGATAGCGCCGACGAAGCGCTCCAGGCCGCGTTCGTCCGCGCGTTCCAGTCGATCGCCCGGTGTCGGAATCCGGAGCAGTTCGGGGATTGGCTATTTCGCATCGTCATCAATGAATGTCGCGCCCGGGCGCTGCGCCGTACCGTCCGCGCGCGGAACACCGGCGAGTTCGACGCCATTGCCGATTGGCGCGCGGCCGTCGAGGGATCGGAACACGGTGCCGACATCCAGCGCGCGCTGGACCAGATCGATCCGATCAATCGCGAAGCGTTCATCCTACAGTACGTCGAGGAGTTGCCGTATCCCCAGATCGCCTCGCTCACCGGCGCCAGCGTGATTACGCTCGAGCGACAGGTCGACCGCGCGTGCTCGCGGCTTCGCGAACTGCTTCCGGACCGGCAGAACGAGCCGCCGAAATCGGCGCCAAGCCTGAGCGCAGCAATCGACCCGGTCGGTCCCTCATTCGCCGTTCGCATCGCAGTGCCCCTCCGCCGCGCCGAAGTCCTCAACGACAGCTTCGAGGATCGCCTTATGGCAAAGCTGCTTCGCCCAGGCGAGGCGCAGGAATCCGCGGCCAGTCCTGCAGCGACGGCGCCGAGCGAGCCAGGCGCGGCACCGGTTGCAGTCGGCGCGCCGCCCCCGTCGCCGGCGACCCTGCCCGATCCACCATTCTTTGGTGGACGGATTGCGCTGCTTCCGCGCCAGTGGATCTACCCAGCGATCGCCATCGGCTTGACGCTCGTCGCCTTCGGCGCTGGGTACGCCGTACGGGGTCACTCCACCGCGCGGACTCGGGCCGTGGTTGCCGACAAAACAAGTCCTGGATCCTCGAAGCTCGTTCGGCGCACCGACACGGTGCGGGTCGTCAAGAGCGATACGATGTTGGTCGCCCGCTTCGTCTTCAGCGAGTCAAATGCCAAGTCGGTCGACCTCGCCGGCGACTTCAATCGGTGGGACCCGAGTGCAACGTCGCTCACACGCATGCCCAATGGCTCGTGGTCCCGCAGCCTGCGTCTCGCGCCCGGCCGCTACGAGTACGCTTTCCTCGTCGACGGAAAGCGGTGGGCGGCCGATCGTTTCGCCCGGTCGTCGCACGATGCGTTCGACATCGAGAGCTCGGTGATCGACCTGACTGCCTCGTCGCCGGTGACGCGCGATGACGCGTCGGCGGCTTCGCGGCTCAAGAAGCTTCTCCCGCGCGTGACCGCCGAGCGCGTGCTCGATACGATTGCCGTGGCGCGTGCGCATGGCCTGCCGTCAACGGCGTTGGAGAATCGCGCGCTCAAGTACGCCGTGCGTCATGTCGCTCCACACGAGATCGAGGACGCGATCGCCGCGGACGCCGACGCGATGACCAAGTCGTCGGTGCTGCTCGCGGCTGCAACGCAACGCGATCCAAGTGGCGCCGAGATCGACGCTGCCGCGCAGTTGATCGGCGAAGGCGTGGACAGCACCAGTATCGCCGCGCTCGCGAAGGCAGCGGCGCCGCATCGATCGTTGGAGGTTCCACTCCGCGTGAGCGGGGAGCTTGTCGCGACGAGTATCGGAGCGACGGATGCACTGTCTCGCGTCGCGGCCCGCCTTCGCGATGGCGCGACTGACTCGCAGCTCTCGCATCTCCTCGACGATGCGTCGGCGACGCTAGCAGGGAAGGGAAAGAAGCCGCCCGTGGTCGCCAAGTCGTCCACGTCGAACGCGACCGTGCGTCAGGCCGGCTCGCCCGCGAAGGCGCATCCCGCGACCAAACCGCGGCACAAGACGAACGACAAGTAGCGGCACCTCAGGTGCTGGTGTCGTGACGACACGACGCGCGCCCGCCGTATAAACAATTTCTGTACGTCCGCCACTACTTACCGCGCCGGCGCACGGTGGTAATATCCATCGTTCGTTGGGCGCTGCGGGACGCCGTGGGGCGTTTGGCCGGCGCCGCCACAAGAATCATTCATATGACGAAGCCCTCTTCCTTTGTCGGCGCCTGGACGCCGGTGCTTGCCGTCATTGCTCTGGGCGCTGTCGCCGGCACTGCCGGCGCGCAGGTCTCGGCTCAATCGATGAGTGCGCGGGCGCAAAGCGATCTGGCCGCCATTGCCAAGGCGCGGCAGGACAGCGCGCGCCGACCCTATACTGCCGCCGACGTCCACTTCATGTCCGGTATGATCGGTCACCATGCGCAGGCTCTCGTCATGGCCGGCTGGGCGCCGACCCACGGAGCGAGCCAGTCGATTCGGACGCTCTGTGAGCGAATCATCAACGCGCAGACTGACGAGATCACGCTCATGCAGCAGTGGCTTCGCGACCGTCAGCAGCCTGTTCCCGAGGCGTCGCCAAAGGGAATGAAGATGGTGATGGACGGCGTCGAGCACGTGATGCGGATGCCGGGCATGCTCACGGACGAGCAGATGCAGCAGCTGGACTCCGCTCGCGGAAAGGACTTCGACACCTTGTTCCTCACCTTCATGATTCAACATCACAAGGGCGCCGTGCAGATGGTGCATGACCTGTTCGACTCGTATGGCGCAGCGCAGGACGATCTCGTTTTCAAGTTCGCGTCTGACGTGCAGGTCGATCAGACCACGGAGATCGCGCGAATGCAACGGATGCTCGTTGCCATCAATTTCGGAATCGCACAGCACTAACCACTCTCCCACGCAGAGGTCTCGCATGCGCTTAGCACGTACGACTCACAATTTGCAGACAGGTGTGCTCGCCCTGGCAATTTGTTCGGCGGGCGCATGTGCCCGCTCGACAGCAACCACCGCGACGAGCATCGGTCCAACGCCGATGGGCAGCATGATGTCCGTGGCTGCCCCGAGCCCCGACCCGCGCGTCGGCCTCAAGGCGGGTTTGTTCGACGCCGGTCAAGCGACGTGGAACATGCGTCTGATGTCGAACACGCCGCCGTCGGAGCAGTTCAAGAACACGAACTCCGATCTCGCGTTCCTCGGCAAGTACGCGATCCAGGGCAACTACAACGGCTACCAGGTCTGGGACATCTCCAATCCGAGTCACCCAACCTTGGCCGTCGGCAATTACTGCCCCGCGTCGCAGAGCGACGTTTCGGTTTACAAGAACTTGCTCTTCGTTTCCGCCGAGGGTCAGTCGGGCCGTATCGATTGCGGCGGCGAAGGTGTCAAAGACCCGGTGAGCAAGGCGCGCATGCGTGGTGTTCGCGTGTTCGATATCACCGATATCGCGCATCCGAAGAACGTCGCCGATGTACAGACGTGCCGCGGTTCGCACACGCACACCTTGCTCGTCGATCCAAAGGATCCCGAGAACGTCTATGTGTACGTGTCGGGCTCGTCGAGTGTGCGCTCGTCTAACGAGCTGTCTGGCTGTGTGAGCGCCGATCCGGAGAAGGACCCGAATTCGGCGCTCTTCCGCATCGAGGTCATCAAGGTTCCGCTTGCACATCCGGAAGAGGCGGCGATCGTCAGCTCCCCGCGCATCTTCAACGATCTCGTCGCGCCTCCGCGCCATGGTGAAGCGCAAGCCGACAAGGAGGAGATCGCTGCGGCACGCGCCAAGGGCGCCTTCGTCGCCGACATCATGGGTGAGCAGATGGTCCTTCCACCGTACTTCACGAAACCGATGCTCGATAGCATCATCGCGAAGCGAGGCGGGGCCGGCGCGCCGACAGCAGCCGACAGCGCGGCGCTGCGCGCGGAGATTCCAGCAATGGTCGCAAAGATGATTGGCACTCAGGGCCCGCCGCGCGGTCCGACGCAGTGCCACGACATCACCGTCTATCCAGCGATCGGCTTCGCGGGTGGCGCCTGCGCTGGCTACGGCTTCCTCCTCGACATTCACGATCCGGCGCACCCGGTGCGTATCGCCGCCGTATCCGATTCGAACTTCTCGTATTGGCACTCGGCGACGTTCAACAACGATGGCACGAAGCTGCTCTTCTCGGATGAATGGGGCGGCGGTGGCGGCCCGAAGTGCCGTGCAACGGACCCGAAGGAGTGGGGCGCGGATGCGATCTTCACGATCGTCGGCAACGAGCTGAAGTTCCAGAGCTACTACAAGATGTCTGCACCGCAGACGCCGCAGGAAAACTGCGTCGCGCATAACGGGTCGCTCATCCCGATTCCAGGGCGCGACGTCATGGTGCAGTCGTGGTATCAGGGCGGCATTTCGGTATTCGACTTCACCGACGCCGCGCATCCGAAGGAGATCGCGTTCTTCGATCGCGGGCCCGTCGATTCGACGCGGATGGCGAGCGGCGGCACGTGGTCGGCGTACTGGTACAACGGCGTCATCGTGAGCTCGGAGATTTCGCGCGGCCTCGACGTTCTCGAGCTGACGCCGAGCGCTGTCCTCTCGCAGAACGAGATCGACGCGGCGAAGACGGTCCACATGGATTACATGAATACACAGGGGCAGCCGAAATTCGTCTGGCCGGCGAGCTTCGCGTTGTCGCGTGCGTACGTCGATCAGCTCGAGCGGTCGGGCGGATTGTCGGCGGCGCGCGTACAGGCCGTTAGGCAGTCGCTCTCATCGGCCGAGTCGAGCAGTGGCTCGTCGCGCGGTAGTGCGCTTTCGCAGCTCGCCTCACAGATCGACAGCGATGCCGGCAGCTCGAGCGATGCGGCGAAGGTTCGCACGTTGGCCGCGAGTGTGCGCCAGCTGGCAATGTAGTTCTCACGGTCATCCTGAACGACGTGACGGATCTGCTTTCAATACACGAAGGCAGATCCTTCGTCGTTTCTAGGACGCCGATCTCGATAGTCGGCATGTCTGACCGTGGGCGCTCTGTCCGTCCGCGATAGACGGCCGTCAGTGGCCGGCGTCAACAGGTTCGGGCGATACCTTGACATTCGACAACACGAGACTGTATTGTCGAACGACATAGCATCGCGCCTGCGATGCAGGCTCAGCGCCGTTAGCCACGAGGACGAAGATGCTGTCGATTCGCCGCGTCGCCCGCAGACTGATACAGTGGGCGCACCGAGATCGTGTCGAAGCCGCGATGGACGTGGAGATCCGCGATCACCTCGATCGCGAGATCGCGGAACACATGGCCCACGGAGTGCCGCGTGAAGAGGCGACGCGGCTCGCGCGGCGCGATTTCGGTGGAGTAGAGCGACATAAGGAGGCGGCGCGCGACGTCCTCGGCGTGCGGATCCTGGATGATGCGGGTCGCGACTTCCAATACGCCCTCCGCCTGCTGCGACGCAATCCAGGATTCACCCTCGGCGTCGTCCTCACCTTTGCCTTGGGTATCGGATGCACGTCGGCCATCTTCACGCTCGTCGACGGCATTCTCCTCCGTCCGCTACCATACCAGCGTCCTAACGAGCTCGTCGCGCTCTGGGAGCGCAACGTGCCAAGAGCGCTCGACCGGAACGTCGTCTCGGTTTCGCTGTTCGAGGCGTGGCGCGAACACGCGCACTCCTTTGCGGGCATCGCGGCGATGACCCCGGCGCCGCGCACCCTCCAGGGAACACCGGCGGAGCGCATCTCCGCCGCGCAGGTGTCGCCGTCGTACTTCCAGATTCTTGGTGTGCGCCCCGCCCTCGGACGGGACTTCACAAACGCTGATGAACTCGACGAGGGCGCCGCGGTCACGATTCTCAGCGACGCTTTCTGGCGCACCCGATTCGGCGGCGACCCGTCGGTGATCGGCCGATCGATCGTGATGGATGGCACCTCGTACAGAATCGTTGGTGTCATGCCGCAAGAGTTCGAGCCGCCGCGGTTCGGCTGGATGACCGAGCATCCGCTCTGGATCCCCTTCGCCCCGACCGCCGGCAACCGCAATTGGGGTCGCTTTCTGCACGTCATCGGCCGCCTTCGCCCGAACGCTTCCCTCGATCAGGCGCGGGCCGAACTCGCGGCCTTGAGCGAGCGTCGATCGCGGGAAGAAAAGGGAGACACCGGATGGTCGGCGACGATTGTGCCGTTAGGCGAACAGATCACGGGCGACGTGCGCCGGCCGCTGCTGACGTTGTTTGGCGCCGTCGGCTTTCTGCTCGCGATGGCGATCGTGAACGTCGTCAGCCTCGTGACGACGTTCACGCGCCGTCGGCAGCACGAGCTGGCACTGCGGCGCGCGATCGGTGCGACGCGAGCGCGCCTGCTCCGCCAACAGCTCGCGTTAGGTGGATCGCTTGGTATCGCGGCAACGATCGTTGGCCTGGGCGTCGCGTTCGCGGCGGCGCGTGGCCTCGTGGCCATGATGCCGCCCGATGTACCGCGCGTGGCGGATGCGCGCATCGACAGCGGTGTGCTCGCCTTCACGATCGTCGTTGCGAGCCTAACGACGATCGTGATCGGTGTCGTGTCGGCGGCACTCGGTATGCCGCGGCAAGCGGACTCACTCGACCTGGCAACGACGCGGGTCACGACGCGATTGCGTGGGGCACGCCTCATCACCGCCGAGATTGCGATCGGACTCGTGCTGAGCGTCCTCGCGACGCTCATGATTCGAAGTTTCGTGAATCTCGACTCGGTGGATCTCGGTTTCCAGCCGGAGCACGTCGCCGTGGGGCGCGTGCCGCTGCCATCCGCCAAGTATCGAACCGAGGCGCAATGGCGACAATTCTTCGATCTGCTGCGATCGCGGACCGAGGCAATCCCGGGTGTGACGTCGGTCAGCATCGCGACCACGAGCCCGTTCGCCTGCTGCGTGCCATCCACCAACGTCGGAGACGCGTCGCGCGTGAACGATCAGCGAGCCCCCGCACCCGTAACCGACGTTCGGTTCGTGGATGGGGCGTACTTCCCGACACTCCGCATTCGACTTCTCGAAGGCAGTGTATTTCCACCGAACGAGCCAGCCGACGGCGCACCGCGCGTGATCGTCTCTCAGTCGCTCGCGCGCACATTGTGGGGGCACGATGACCCGATCGGTCGGAAGCTGTCGATGAGCCTCTTTGGCACGACTACAGCCGAAGTGATTGGGGTCGTGGCGGACGTTCATCGGGGCGATGCGCGCACGCCGCCGCGTGCCGCCGCATATCTGGCGGCGAATCGCTATCCGAACAGTGAACGCGACGTGATCGTCCGAGGGACCGGTGACGCGAATGCCATCGTCTCGGCGCTTCGCGATGTACTGCGCTCGATCGACGCGACGGTTCCGCTCTACAGAGCGACGAGCCTGGAGACCACGGTGAGCGAGACGTTGGGCGAAGATCGGCTCGTGACGACGCTGCTCAGCGCCTTTGCGCTACTTGCGCTCGCATTGGCCGCGGTGGGCGTGCATGGTGTTCTCTCGGCCGACGTGACACGCCGGCGCAAAGAGATCGGAATCCGGCTCGCGTTAGGCGCCGGCAAGCGCTCGGTCTACGCGTTCGTGATGCGCCAGGCAATTCCGGCCGCGCTTCGTGGAATTCTCATCGGCGTCGGGGTTGCGTTGCTCGCCTCGCGCGCGATGTCGGCGCTCGTGTTCGGCATCGGCACGTCGGATCCGTTGTCCTTCGGGATCGTCGTTGGGGTTCTGGCGATCGTCGCCATCGGGGCGACGTGGCTCCCGGCGTTCTTTGCGTCGCGCGTCTCGCCGCTCGAGGCGATTAGAGGAGAGTGACCAAC
Source organism: Gemmatimonadaceae bacterium (assembly GCA_036496605.1). Taxonomy (NCBI): domain Bacteria; kingdom Pseudomonadati; phylum Gemmatimonadota; class Gemmatimonadia; order Gemmatimonadales; family Gemmatimonadaceae; species Gemmatimonadaceae bacterium. The sequence continues at coordinate 131,209 of DASXKV010000067.1, forward strand.
TCATTTGTCATCCTGTGTGAAGCGACCCCCTCCTGCCCGCGAAGGATGACAGGACGGGGTCGCTGCGCTCGGGACGAGCTTCAGTTGCTGGCGAGCTTAGTCACCACTTCGCCAAGCTTCGTCTCGCGTTGTTGATCGACGCCATTCGCCGCGCCCGTCGGGAGCTGCGAGGCGAGTTGCGTCAGAATCGTTCGCCGCTCATTACCACTCGACGACTCCGCGCGGCTCAATTCAGCGTTGATGCGCGTCGCCTGATCGAGCGAGACCGTCCGGCTCCGTGATAACTGATCGACGTACGCGCGTGCCACGGCGAAGTTCGCCGGCCAGGTGATCATCGGCTGATCCTGCACGTTCAGATAGTCGAAGTGCACCGACCTCGCCGCGTCGATCTCGTTCTTCGAGAGCAGTCCGCTCGGCTGGAGCTCGAACAAGTCGAGGCCGCGCGAGATCTCCGAGCCAACGATGTAGCCGTTGTACCAGTACGCCGACCAATACCCACCGTCGACGAGCTTCGTCGCGTCCATCGGGCCACGATCGAAATAGGCGATCTCGGTGGGGTGGGACGGATCCGTCCAGTCGAAGACGCTGATCCCGCCCTGATACCACGCTTGCACCATTACATCGCGGCCCGGAATCGGGATGAGCGAGCCGTTATGCGCGACGCAATTCTCCTCCGGGGTCTGCGGCGCGGACATCTTGTAATAACTCTTGAATGTCATCTGGTCGCCGTTGATCGTGAAGATCGCATCGGCGCCCCACTCGTGCTTGTCCGTCACGCGGCAGCGGGGCTGCGAGCCGCCGCCCCATTCGTCGGAGAAGAGCACCTTCGAGCCGTCGTTGCTGAAGGTGGCCGAGTGCCAGAAGGAGAAGTTGGAATCGGCCACGGCGCCAATGCGGCGCGGATGCGCGACGTCATGAATGTCGAGCAAGAGTCCGTAGCCGGCGCACGCGCCACCCGCGAGTCCGATCGCCGGGTAAACCGTGATGTCGTGGCACTGCGTCGGTCCGCGCTGAGCGAGTGCGGGGTTGAACGGGCGACCACCGCGACCGGCCGCGGCATTCGGGTTGTTCCTCGCGGCCGCGGCGCGTGCGGAATCGCGCGCGGCGATGTCAGCGGGCATCTCGGCGTGCTTCGCGGGCGCGGCGAGATTATCGAAGATGCGCGGAGAGCTCACGATGTGCGCCTGTTCCGGGTGAGCGAGCGGCACCTGAATCACCTCGATGCGGAACAGCGCGCTGTTCGTATCCGCCTCGGGGAGCGCGCCGGAGCAGCCGGCGAGCTCGCTCGGTGAGCGTACCCCAGCCGAACCCGAGACGTAGATGTAGACGTTCTCGGCGTCCCGCGGATCGGTGACGACCGTGTGCGTGTGGGAACCGCGGCAGGTCTGCACGGTCGCGACGTATTTCGGATGCTTCGGATCAGCCATATCGATCACGCGAATGCCGCGCGCCCGCTCGCTGCTCACCGTGTCCGGAATGCCCTGCATCCCGCAGTCGACGCGTCCGTTCGTCGCCTCGGCGGAGACGAAGAGCAGGTTCCGGTACGCAGAGACGTCGCTCTGCGAACCAGGGCAGACGTACGCTGTCTCGAGTGTGGGGTGCGCGGGATTCGAGATGTCCCACATCTGCCAGCCGCTGTAGTTCCCCTGGAAGACGTAATGGCCCATGAATGCGAGGTCGGAATTGACCAGACGCCGATCACCGGGCGTGCTCTCGTTGATGAAGTCCTTGGACGGCCGAGTCATCGAGACCGCGCGGAGGTTCCAGATCGCCTGGCCCGCGTCGAACCAGCCCGCCCTGAGACCGATGCGCGAATCAGGCGAGGGTGGGGTCGGAGACATGTCCGGTGCGCCGGAGAGCGAGACACCATTCATGGAGGAAGACCGGGCGCACGCGCTGACGGCGAGGAGGACCAACGCGACGGAGGTGAGCAGCTTATTCGATGTCATTGTCGACCTGGGAAGAATCGTAAGGCGTTATCGAGTATTAGCGCCCAACATCAGGCGCATGCGATCGATTTCTGTCGTCTGATCAGCATTCACGTCCGACGCGAAGCGGAACACGTACAGCTCCTGGCCCGCGCCGGGGCTGGCGAAGAGTTGATCGACCATCGTGATCGCTCCCTGATGGTGCTGGATCATGTAGGTGAGAAAGAGTCGATCGAATTCGGGGCCTCGCGCTGCGTCGAGTTGTTTCATCTGCTCCGGCGTGAGCATGCCAGGCATCATCTCCATCTTCATGTCACCCATGTCGTGGCCCATCTCGTAATGCGCGAGCGGGTCTGGTACCTCCTGGTGGCGCTCGCGGAGCCAGCGCTGCATGAAGGCCATCTCATCGCGCTGGCCGACGTCGATGCGCTGCGCGAGGTTCTTGACGTCAGACCGCGCATTGTGCGTCTGGGCCCAGCCGGCCATAACGACGGCCTGTGCATGGTGATGAATCATGCCTTGCATGAAGTGCACGTCGGCGGCGGTGAAAGGCATTCGTCCGCTGTCCGCACGCGCCTGCTCGGCCGGTGTCGTCGCACGTGCGGGCGCGCTACTCTGCACGCTGGCGTGCGCCGATTGAACCGCGCTGCTGCAGGCAGTTCCGGCGGCAGCTGCGACCAGGCTCGCGACGCCGGCCAACCGAGGCAGGATGCTCATGGTGGGACCTCTCATTCATCGGGGTTGATCTCGAGTTGAGAACGTACGCCGCGGCGCAGTCGTTGGAAGGGGACCGAGGCTAGGGCTGGGGGCTAGGGGGGTAGGGGTTAGCCTCACTCGACACTCGCCAGTCACGTCTCCGGAATTTTCCTGAGCGACGTCTCCGTAACCCCTAATCGGGTAAATCGTCCGGGATATGGCGAAGCGGCCGCGACTTCCAGCTTCGGACAAGCTTCAAAGGCAGCAACATGCGCTTTCGCCCGTTAACTCGGCACGACGCCTGGCGCTCGATACCGCAGACGCTCTGCATGCGGGGCCTTGGCATCGTCATTCTTGCGGTGTGCGGTCTCCTCTGGCCCGATCTCGCGCTCACCGTAACCCTCGTCGACATCGGCATTATCTGTCTGCTCTTCGCTCTCGCCGATCTATTCGTGGCGGCGGCGATTCGGCGGGAGTCGACATGTAGCGCGCGAAAGTTTGGCGCGCTTGGAGTACTCGGCTTGAGCTTTGGCGCCCTCGCTTTGTCGATGGTCGTAATGCCGCCGCGATGGACCGGACTCGCGGCGCTCGTTTGGCTCGTCACGAGTGGAATGGTGATCGCCCTTCTTGGCGCATCCTTTCCAAGCCGCCGTCGCTCGGGCGGTATCATCACCCAGTGTGGCGCGGTGCAACTCGTGCTGGCGTTCCTGTTCGTGATGGCGCATTTGTCGCAGGCCGACATGGTGCTTCACGCAAGTGCCACGTACGCCGCGTCGCTCGGCGGAGCGCAAGTCGCTCTCGGATTGTCCTTGCGACGAGCGAAGGGCGTTCGGCCGCCATGGAAGCCACAGCTCGTCGACGCTCGGAAGGCGCTCTGACCGGCTGAATCCCTCCGCGCCTCCGGCGGCGGTACGAGTAGGTCGTTGCTGGCTGGTGTTGTCTTCGCCAACCACCAACGACCAGTCACCAACTATCACTCGAGCTTGTCGAGCGCGCGGAGCGTTGCCGACGTCCAGACGCCGTCAGTGCGAGTGGACCGTGCCTGGAACTTGTACTTTCCGTCGCGCGACTGACCGTTAGGCGCCGTCCAGGCGAGAAAGAACGTGAACTCCTGCGTCGCTTCGGTATCGCCGACTTTCGCGCGGTTGCCCTGCGCCGGTCGCGTGAGGTGAAAATTCGCCTCACTCGACCGGACCTTGTCGAGCAGCCACGCGAGATTGTTCTTATCGTCGGCCGACTCTCCGGCGATGAAGCCCGACAGCTGACGGGCATCGTGGTTGGTAATCGCCGCGGCGAAACGCGCCGCTGCGTTCATGAGTGCGGAGGGAGCATCGCCGAAGGTCACAGCCTTCGCGCTCACCGTAACCGCGACGCGCGCCGTTTGCTGTTCGCTCGTCGCGACGATTTCCGTCGTTCCCGCGGCATGCGCCGTGACAACACCGAAATTGTCGACCGATGCGATTTCAGGGTGCGTCGACTGCCACGTCACCTTGTGATCGAGCAGCGACTGGCCCTTGGCGTCGAGCGGGGCGGCGGTGACTCTGATCGTGTCGCCCGGGTGCAGCGCGGACTTCACTTCCGTCATCAAGATCTGCGCAACGGCAGCCTTTCCCGGGACCACGGCATTGCCAGCCTGGATAACGCGGAGCTGAGTCGTACCGGTCGCCCCGTTTGCCCTACCGGTGATGGTCGCCGAGCCTTCTTTGAGCGCGATGATTCGTCCGGTGCGCTGATCAACCCGAGCAATGCGCGGCGCGCTGGAGCTCCACACGATAGCGCTGACCGGTGCCTTCGGATCGCCAGCCACTTTTGCGCGCAGCAGGGCAGTGTCGCCAACGCGTAGCGGCTTGAGCGGCGTGATCGTGAGCTTCGTGCTGATCGACGTCGATGAATCCGCCGCCGCCGGGACAGTGTGCTGTGTGTCGACAGCCGCGGGTGCCGTGTCCGGCTTCTGTTGCGGCATGGTGTCCGCGATCGCCCCCTGCGATGCGGCAACCAGTTGCTGCTGTTCGGGCGCGCTCTTGCCTGACGAGAGCCGCCAGGTAATCAACGCCAACACGAGCACGGCCGCACCCGCGGCAGCAAGCCGCTTTGTGCCGATGCGCTCGATGAACGCAAAGCGATTGTTACTCGCTCCGGCGAGATCCATGTACGTCGGACCGCTGACCGATTGCCAGGGTTCGGTCGCAACCGGCGCTACGCTCTCCTCGGTGGCTTCCGCGTCGATGGTGGACTCTGTCGGCGCGACGACTTCGGCGCTCGGCTCCTCGACGCCCGCATCGTTGTCCGAGAGATGTGGAACCGGTACCGCGAGCGCCTCCTCGTCCGTAGGCTCCGGAATCGCGCGAAGACTCGCGATCGACGCGCGCGGATCGCTCTGGGCGAGCAATCGGCGCGCCTCCTCCAGCTCGAACACCTGGGTCGCGGAGACGTCGCCGAACGGTAGTGCCAGCTCCGGCGGCGGATTCACGTGAAGACGGACCGACGCTTCGATGCCGTCGGCGGTTGCGGTGATCGTCGCCCGGCCCTCGCGGAGCGGGAGCACGACGCCCTTGGCGTCGACCGATGCGACATTGGGCGGCTCGGCTTTCCAGTGGAGCGGGCGATCGATGCGGACTCCGCGCGCGCTGACGACTTCGGCGTGAAGCGTCACTGGCAGACCGAGGTCGACGTGCGGTGGCGGCGGCTCGATGAGTATCTTCGCAACGACGGGCAGGACGATTGCGACGGCTGCCGTCGCAAGCTTGCCCTCGGAATTGCACGTCAGCCGCGCGACGCCCGCACTGCGCGCCCGCACGACGCGATCGCCGATGATCTCGGCGATCGATGAATCGCTCGAGCTCCATCGCACAGGTCGCCCGTCCAGCACCTCGCCACTCGCGTCGAACATCTTGGCCGAGAGCTCGGCGGACTCGCCGACTTCGAGGACGGAGGGGACGACCGGCTGTACGCTCACGACTGGCGCCGGTGAGACCTCGATGCGCGCCATAGCGCGAACGCCTTGCGACTCGGCCCAGACGAGCACCTCGCCTGGCGACTTGGCCGAAACCACTCCTTCCTGGGAAACGATGGCGATGGCTTCGTCGGCGCTCGCCCAGTGCACTGCGGTCTGGACGGCTTCGTGTCGCTTGTCCTCCGGCGTCGCGACGAGCTGGACGCGGTCGCCCGCGTGCAGCGCACCCGGCGGGAGAGAAACGCTGATCGTCGCGACGCGCTTCGGCACGACGGTCAACCGTACCTCGTTATGCACGCCGCCGACGCTCGCGGTGATCTGCACTTCGCCAGCGCTGATGGCCTGCACCGTGCCGCGCGCGTCGTCGACCGTCGCCACGGCGTCGTCACTGGACATCCAGCGGAGCCGGACGCCAGGCACTGTGTCGCCCGACGGATTTCGCGGCGACCCGGAGAGCGTGAAGGTGTCGCCAACCTCGACGATGCTCGGCGGTGCGAAAATCTCGACCGCGGCGACGTATGGCTTCACGTCGCCTGGCGACTTCACTCCCGACGCGGGCTCCGGGGTCGCGCTCGCGCCCGGGCGGAGCACCTCATCCGAGCGGCGGAAGGGCGCGGGCATCGACAGCTGAGCCAGTGCAAGGCGGTCAGGATCGCCGTCGCCTAACGGCGAGGCACCCAAGGCGGCGAGCGCGTGCTGCACCGAGGGCCAGCGCTGCAGCGGGTCCTTGGCCAGCATGCGCTGAATCGCGGCGTCGAGCTCGGGGTCGCAATCGGGCCGCTGCTCGCAGATCGGCGGCGCGGGCCGCTCCGTGTGCGCATGCATAACGACGAACGGCGACCCACTGAAGGGCGGCCGTCCCGTGATCAGCTCGTAGGCGACGAGGCCAAGGGAGTACTGATCGGACGCGGCAGATACCGGCCTCGCCAGGCACTGCTCAGGGCTCATGTACGTCGGCGTTCCGACAATGACGCCCGTTTGCGTCTCTCCGCCACGAGACGCGCGCGGAATGCTGGTATTCTCGCGCACCACGAGCTTCGCGATGCCGAAGTCGGTCACGACCCCGTTTCCGTCTTCGTCGATGAGGATGTTGGCCGGCTTCACGTCGCGGTGAACGACGCCGCGACGATGCGCGTACGCAAGCGCGTTTCCGACCATCCAGAGCAATCCGCGTACGGTGCGAATGGGCAGTGCGCCCGCGGAACGGATCACGTGCTCGAGCGAGCGTCCCTCGACGAACTTCATCACGAAGAAGTGCAAGTCGTCGATCTGCCGGACGGCGTGAATGGTGATGATGTGCGGGTGGCTCATGTTGGCCACCGTAACTGCCTCCTGCCGGAAGCGACGCACCATTCCTTCGCCCGTGAGGAGGGCAGGGGACATCACCTTGATCGCGACCTTGCGATTGAGCGCGACCTCGTGCGCCAGATACACGGCCGCCATGCCGCCACGGCCAAGCTCGCGGAGGATCTCGAATTCGCCCGATGTCGCGGCGCGTAGTCGCGCGGCGACTTGGCTCCAGGGATTTGCCTCATCGCCCGCCGCCTGGTTCGGGGAGACGATTCCGCTTTCGGTACCGGTGCGAGTACCGGTGCCGCAGCGGGGGCAGAAGCGGTCGGCTGCGCCGAGTGGGGCGCCGCAGCGTTCACAACCCGCGACGGGAGCGGCCGTTCCGCAGAGAGCGCAGAAGCGGTCGCCGGCCCTGAGTGGCTCGCCGCATCGGCTGCATTTGATTCCGGACGACTCCACGGGACGACCTGTCATGCGGCAGCAACCGAGATATGGGAAATCGATAAGCGGCAAGGCCGAATGACACTTACGCCATCGCCGCGCGGGACCGCGGCCGAAGTTGCTAGTCAGCGCCGAGGCGCGCAAGACTGGCGAAATGCGATGGTGCGTCTTGCGAACGCGCCCAGACTTTCCTTATACTGCTCATTCGTCCGTAAACCAACTGAGTTCCCGAACCGGACCATGATACAGCTCTTCACACTCACCTCCTCAATCCGCCGCATCGCGCCGCTCGCGTGGATGCTCCTGGGCGTTGTGCGCCCTGGGACGCGGATTTCCGGCGTCTACGACGCCGACGCTCGAGGTCGAGCACCTTAGAAGAGCAGGATTCGATGTCGTGATCCGGCCTTTCGGGTGCTTCGGCAGACCCGAAAGGCCGTTTTGCTGACCACCAGCACCCTTCAGTGGATCACGACAATGAATCACGAAATAATCAGCCGCTATATCCGCCAGCCTACCCAGCTCCCGAACGAGCTGCGCGCGCGCATCGAGCTGGCGTGGGACGCAGAGCCAGTCCGCCTGTACGCACTCGCCGACCTGGATCAGGGGCTCACGCTGGGCGAGACCTGGATGACGTTAGGCAACCGGCACGTGGCGATTGCGCGGACGGCACCGAGCGGCGTCTGGGAGGTGCAATCCATCGAGCGCACGCGGATCCGCGCCGTACAGCTGTCACCGGGGCTCAGCGCGAACGTGCTGCTGCTCCTCGGTGAGCCCAACGATGCCCCGCTGGCGATGGTACGCTACACGCAGCGACAGCGCGGTGCCTTCGAGAACATCCGGTTCGTGCTCGAGGAGTCGATCGCCGGCCGGATCGTCACTCCGATGCCGGAAGAGGCCGACCGCGTTTATGCGGACGCGGTCGCGCGGCCCGTGCGCGATGCACAAGCGCTGGTCGCTGGGCGCGAGTCGGCGGTGATCCTTCGCTTGCTCGGGTACCTCGCGCCCTACGGTCGCCAAGTCACGATCGGTTTGATCGCCGCGGCCATTGTGACGTTGGCCAGCCTCGTGCCGCCGTACCTTGCGGGATTTCTGCTCGACAAAGTCGTTAGGCCTGCGCAAGCGGGCACGCTCGCGCATGCACAGGCGGTGCGGCTGGCGTGGCTTGCCGTCGGCGCGATGGCGCTGCTCTATGTCGTGCGCCAGGGCGCCGCGCACATGCGTCTTCGCTTGATGTCAGTCCTGGGGGAGTGGGTCGCGCGCGATCTGCGCTCCGAGCTGTACTCGCACATTCAGCGCCTCAGTCTCTCCTTCTTCTCTCGCAAGAAGACGGGAAGCCTGATCACGCGCGTCACGGCGGACACCGATCGCCTGTGGGAATTCATCGCCTTCGGCGTCGTCGACGTGTCACTGTCGGCAGTGATGTTGCTCGGCCTGGGCGTCGTGCTGCTCACGCTCGACTGGAGGCTCGGTCTCGTGATGACCTTACCCGTGCCGCTGTTCTGTTGGCTGATCTACTGGCACGGCGAATCGCTCAACGGGCGATTCATTCGGGCCTGGCGAAAGTGGTCGCGGCTGACGGATGTGCTCGGCGACACCATCCCGGGCATTCGCGTGGTGAAGGCGTTCAATCAGGAAACGCGCGAGATCGGCCGCTTCGTCGATCGCAATGACGCGGTCACGGACGAGTTCAACCAGATCCACCGGATGTGGACCACCTTCTGGCCGCTGCTGATGTTCGCGGTGCACACGACGACGGTGGTCGTGTGGGTGTTCGCGGTGCCGCGCTTGTTAGGCATCGGCCAGCCATTGTCCGCCGGCGTGTTTGTTTCCTTTTTACTCTACACCACGATGTTCGTGGCGCCGATCGAAGTCATCGGCCAGATGGTGCGGACAGTAAATCGGGCAACTTCATCCGCGCACCGAGTCTTCGAAGTACTCGACAGCGAGCCGGAAGTGCGCGACATCCCGGATCCGGTGCGGCTCTCGCCAGTGCGCGGGCGCGTCGAGTTCGAGAATGTGACGTTCGCCTACGACGGCGTGCGTCAGATTCTTCGCGGCGTGAGCTTCATCGTGGAGCCGGGCGAGTTGATCGGACTCGTCGGACAGTCGGGCGGCGGCAAGTCGACGGTCGTGAGCCTGGTCGCGCGTTTCTACGATGCGACGGGCGGCGCCGTACGCGTCGACGGCGTCGATCTGCGCACGATCGACACGGGCCACTACCGGGAGCAGATCGGCATCGTGTTGCAGGATCCGTATCTGTTCCACGGTACGGTGCTCGAGAATATTCGGTACGGCTTGCCGAGCGCGTCGTTAGGTGCGGTGATCGCGGCGGCCAAGGCGGCGAACGCGCATGACTTCATCTGTAAGCTCGGGCAGGGCTACGATACGATCGTTGGCGAGCGTGGGCACACGCTCTCGGGCGGCGAGCGCCAGCGCATCTCGATTGCGCGGGCGATTCTGCACAATCCGCGCATTCTCATTCTCGACGAAGCCACGAGCAGCGTCGACACCGAGACCGAGCGACAGATCCAGGAGGCGTTGGAGCGACTGATCAAAGGGCGAACCGTGTTTGCGATTGCTCACCGGCTGTCGACGCTCCGTCGTGCATCGCGGCTGTTCGTGATCGAGAAAGGCCGCCTGGCCGAAGCAGGAACGCATCGCGAATTGCTCGGGAAGCCTAACGGTATTTACAAGCGACTGTATGAGATGCAGTTGCAACTGCAATGAGGGAGGATCACATGACTGCTCTGGAAATCGAACGTGAGGAAGAGAGCGAATCAATCCGGTTGCGCAGTTCACCGGACGGCCGGCTGATCGCCTTCACCGAACGAGGCCCCGTAACGGTGCGGGTACGGCAATGCTTTCCGTGGTCCGAGCCGCAGCGGCATCTGTCGTTGCGCGACATGGAAGAGCGCGAGGTCGCGCTCGTCGAGGATCCGGCGATGCTCGATCCGGCATCGCGCGAAGCCTTGGAGCGCGCGCTGGCCGAGGCGGGCTTCGTGCTCGAGGTGACGCGCGTCGTCTCGATCGAGGAGGAAGTGGAGATCCGCCAGTGGGAGGTCGAGACGCGTCACGGCGTGCGGTCGTTTCAGACGCATCTAGACGACTGGCCGCGATCGCTGCCGGGCGGCGGGCTGCTCATCCGCGACGTCGCGGGTGACTTGTACCGCCTAACGGTGACGGAGATGGACAAGCACAGCAGAGATTTGCTCTGGGCGTTCGTCGACTAGAAAAGGGGCTAGGGTCTAGGGGCTAGGGTCTAAGGGGAGCAAGACCCTAGCCCTAGCCCCTCGTCCCCTAGCGCCTCGTCCCCTAGCCCCTTTTACAGTCGATTCAAGCCCGCCAGCGCCGCCACCTTGTACGCTTCCGCCAACGTCGGATAGTTGAACACCGTGTCCCGGAAGTATTCGATCGTTCCGCCGAACGCGAGCACCGCCTGCGCAATGTGAATCAGCTCGGCGGCGCCGTCGCCGATCGCGTGTACGCCTAACAAGAGGAGCGTCTCGGGATCGAAGAGCATCTTGAGCAGCCCCGTCTCGTCGCCGAGGATCTGGCCCTTCGCGAGCTCCTCATACTTCGCGATCCCGACTTCGTAAGGGATGCGTGCAGCTGTGAGCTGTTGCTCGGTCCGTCCGATCATCGACATCTCCGGCACCGTGTAAATCCCGTACGGAAGAAGCTCCGCCGCGGCGCGGCGATGATTGCCACCGAACATATGATTGCTCGCGAGCCGGCCCTGCTCGCTCGACGACGAGGCGAGCGAGGGGAAGCCGATGACGTCGCCCGCGGCGTAGACGTGCGGCACCGACGTTCGAAAGTTCTCATCGACGGTAATTCGGCCGCGAGGGTCTGCCTCGAGACCGGCAGCCGCGAGGTCGAGGAGGTCGGTATTTGGCTGGCGGCCGACGGTGTAGAGCAACGCGCCCCCGTGCACGCGTTTCCCACTCTCGAGATGCGCGACGACACGACCCTGCGGCTCGCGTTCGACGCGCGTCACCGTCTCACCAAGACGGAACGTCGCTCCTCGGCGACGCATGTGATAGCTCAAGGCCTCGATCATCTCGCGGTCGACGAAATCGAGCAACGCTGGACGTTGATCGATGATCGTGACCTTGATGTCGAGCGCCGTGAGCATCGACGCGTATTCGAGTCCGATGACGCCCGCGCCGACGACAATGAGCTCACGCGGCAGATCGGGCACGTCGGGCAGTTGATCGGAGTCGAAGACGAAGCGCCCGTCGAGTGGAATCTCTGGCGTACACGCGGACCGCGTACCACACGCGATGAGAATATGCGCACCGCTGACCCGAATGACGGGCGCGTTCTCGGGGACCACCTCGATCGTGTGGGGATCGATGAAGCGGGCGGTGCCGATCAGCGAGGTGACGCCGTTCCGCCGCAACTGATTCCGAACGACCTCGACCTCACGCTCGACCACGCGCTGAACCCGATGAGCGAGGTCGCGCGCGGAGATATGATCGCTGACGACGTAGTCCTTTCCGTAGAACGTCCGCTGCCGGAATCCCGAAAGGTAGAGAATTGCCTCGCGGAGCGTTTTGCTCGGAATAGTGCCGGTGTGAACGCACACGCCGCCCGTCATCTCGCGTCGGTCGACGACGGCGACTCGCTTGCCTAGCTTCGCCGCCGCGATCGCGCCCTTCTGTCCCGCGGGACCGCTCCCGATGACGACGAGGTCGTATTCGTATTCCATGTGCGTAGAGCGTAGAGCATAGAGCGCGGAGCGTCAAAGGGTGGGCGCTCCGCGCTCAGCGCAGCGCTCAGCGCACGCTCACTCGCCGGCGCCCCCCCCGCCGCCCCCGGATGCCGCCTGCTTCCGACGCTGCCACCAGGCCTGGGGCGATACCGCAGGCGCCGAGCGGCGCTCGAGCAACGCGGCGTGCCACGCAACGATCCGCTTTGCGACGGCGTCCCGTGACTCCCCGGCGACAACCTCGAAGGGGGCGTAGCGCTGCGCGTCGCCAGAGACTCTGAACCACCACCACATCTCTTTCTGGCCACCAGCTCGGGCCTCGGGAGTGCACAGGTAGTTTCGGCCGCCGTGCTCGAACTCAAAAGCTTCGATCGTGCGTCGCATGATCCTCCGTGGTTCCGCAAACAGCGCAGCGCCACGCACTTGTGGCATCGCCGCATGGGCCGGGTGTCCCGTTCGCGTCGCCTACGCGGGGCAGACGCAGTGACTACCTACGCTCGCACTCCCGCAAGGAGAGCGATCTTCTCCAGGCTCCGGCTGACAATTTGTTTGACCCTCCGCCGCAGGACGTCGCGGGTTCGAACGTCCTCGTGCAGCGGCGAAAGATCGGGGGCGGAGCGATGACTATTCGCTCGACTTCGAGCAATATAGCACGGTTGCGTGGGACGCGGGGCCCGCTGATGCCTGGGCGCTCGTTGCTGGCGGCTCATCGACTTCATCCAACCACCGACCACCAACCACCAACAATGAGTCGCTAGCGCGCAGGAACCTCCGCTCCTTCCCCGCGAACGCCAAGGAGCCGCGAATGGAGTCGCTCGCGATAAGTCCGCGACAGGCGCAGCTTTGCGCCACCTTTGAGGAGCACAATACTGTCGCCGCCGAACCACGGCTGGACCTCGACCACCCGATCGATATTGACGATGTACCGCCGATGAATCCGGAGGAACTGCTTCGGGTCGAGTTGGGTCTCGATGCTCGTCGCGGTCGCCCGGATCAGATGGTTCGCCGGTCCGACATGCAGCCGCACGTAGTTCCCGTCCGTCTCCCACCAGTCCACGTCGGTGGTCCGCACGATCCGGAGCACGCCGTCGACCTTCACCGCCACTCGGTCCAGGTAGTCCCGAGCGGCGTTCGCCCGCACGTCGTCGGAGAGATAGTCTCGAAGCAGCGATCGAAGCCGGCCGTCCTCGTCCGAGCGGACACACGTTTCGATCCGCTCCTTGGCGCGCGCAAAGGCTTCGCGGAAGCGGGACGTGTCGTACGGCTTGAGCAGATAATCAACGGCGTGCACGTCGAAGGCGCGAACCGCGTACTGGTCGAACGCGGTAACGAACACGATCGCCGGCAAGGGACTGCCGTCGAGCGCTTGCAGCACGCCGAAGCCGTCGAGGTCGGGCATCTGCACGTCGAGAAAAACCATCTCCGGTTCGAGCGTCGCAATCCGGCCGACGGCGTCGCGGCCGCCCGCGCACTCCGCGACGACCTTGGCTTCACCGGTCTCTTCGATGAGACGGGCAAGGCGACGTCGCGCGATGTTCTCGTCGTCTACGACGATGACGCTGATCATAAGCGTGTGAGAGTGGAGGGGGAGGAGGGAACTGACCCAGGGATGGGCGGTCCTGCGAGGCGCTCGAGGTGCGCGAGACTTCGCGCAAGCGACTGCTCGCGCTCGGCGGTCACATCTCCCTCGTCGCTGCACTCGATCGCGACGCGGAGATAGTCGCCAAGGCGCGTCGTCAACTGCTCCGTGCGGCGCGGCGACGGCTCGGCGTTCACCGCGTCGATCACGCGATCGAGTGCCCGTAGCACGACGGGCGGAATCGCCTGCATCCGCGTGGCCCGCTGTCGTGCCGTACGCAATTCAGCCGAGAGCGCGGCGGCTGCCCGCTCGCGCTCCCGCATCCATTCGATCAATTGCCGGCGATGGCCGATGCACTCGAGAACGGCAACGATGAGAACATTCAAAACGAACGTATTCGCGTTCGCCGACGACCAGAGTGCGAGCTTCGGCGTGAATACCCGGATCAGGACCGCGGCGTGGACGATCGCAATCGCCGCTGTGCCGAGGAGATAGAGCGGCAAACGTAAGGCAAGACGCGCACGCGTCAGTGGGAAGCGGGCGGTCGCGGCGAACGCGATCGGCGCGATGCCCGCCCAGAGGAGCGCCGCCGACACGTCGTGCACAGTGAGCCCGAACAATGTGTAATCGCCGAGGCGGTTGCGAATGCGCAGATAGGCGTAGCTCTGGATCGTCCAGAGCAGACCACATGTAATCCAGATACCCGTGAGGCTGGCGGCGCGACGGAGCCGGTCGTACGGCACAACGGGATGGAGGCTATCGCCTGTGTCCTTGCCGTCAGGCGACTCGGTGAGATCGTCGGGCAGCGGAACGACATTTGGCGTTGCTGGTGCATCGACGCTCCGTCGCGCGGGCAGCGCAACTTCGGCGACCGCGCCGCCGCCCTCGGCGTCGACGAGCCGGAGCTGGTCGCCAGGTCCGTAGAGTGTCGTTAGTCGATCGCGCACGTTGGTGAGGCCGATGCCATACCCCGAGCGCGACCCGACCTGTCGCAGCCCAACGCCATTGTCGGCGACCCGCAACACGAGCCGGCCGTCGACGAGCTTCGAGGAGATCTCGATGCACCCTGCGGCGATCCGGCCGGTGAGCCCGTGACGGATCGCATTCTCCACGAGGGGCTGAAGCACGAAGCGTGGGACGAGACAGTCGAGCGTATCACCGCCGACGTCGTAGTCGATGCGCAGCCAGTCCGGGAAGCGCAGTCGCTGAATATCGAGATAGGGCTCGATGGCGACGAGCTCCTCGCCCAACGTGACCTCACCCGACCGAGCGTTGAGCGCCGTCCGAAAGATGAGGGCGAGCTGGCGCAGAACGCGGAGCGCAGCCGCCGGTGCTTCGTAGGCAAGCTCCGAGACCGCGCCGAGGGCGTTGAAGAGGAAGTGCGGCTGCAGCTGCGCCTCGAGGTATTCGAGCCTTGCCCGACCGAGAAGCGCCTCGAGACGCGCGGTGCGTCGCTCACCGGCCAGCGCGGCGTCGCGCGCGATCAGGCCATCGACCACGACGATGACGCCGAGGTAGCACAGCGTGTCGAAGTCGGCGAAGAAGGTGAGCGTCGCGATGAACGGCGCGGCGGGCGTGACCCCGGCGAAATAGTGCAGACTCGAGCGCGTGACCATCGTGTCTCCGATTGTCGCGAGCACCAGCAGCGGAAAGTGCAGAACGAGCATGCCGCCCACACCCCGACCCGACGCACGGACACGCCGGTGCCAGGCAGCAATGGGGACGGTGATCGCGCTCCAGTAGACCGCCATCGTTAGGTCGACGAGGATCTCGCGGCTCCAAACCGTCGCCGCGTCGTGATCGAGCGCGGCGCTCACGATCAACTCGACGGCGGCGAAAGCGAGCCATGCCAACAGCACGAATAGGGCGGCACGGGCCCGCTGCATGAGCGACCCCCGGCCGACGGCCGCCATCGGCGAGGCGTCGAGGCTCATGGACATACGGTGCGTTGGCGGCTCCCTCGCCGCGCCGGTGACGTGACGAGTCGCGCCGCCCCGGGGTGAAACGCGCCTCCGTGGGGATGAAGGTGAGCGACACGGCTCGGCACGCCGCAGCACCACTTGGTGGCGCCGCCATGCACCTCGTCCCGAGCGACGCGCGAATCCGTGGAGCGGCTGCCTACACTCGTCGGGCGCACCGCACAGGTGATGGCATCATTCGCTTCCAGGAGTAGCCGATGATCATGACGCGACGACACGTGATATGTACCCTCAGCTCCCTCGCGACGGTCGGATGCATGGCGCAGCGCGCGGTGGTGCCCATGGCGCCGACGGGTCCTGGCCTCCACGTGTTGTTCGTGGGCAACAGTCTGACGTATGTGAACAACCTGCCAGGGATTCTCGAGGCCATGGCGGATTCCGGTGGCGAGCCGTTGCTGGAGACGCGCATGGTCGCGAAGCCTGATTACAGCTTGGAGGACCAGTGGAACGATGGAGACGCGCGCACCGCGATCGCGAACGGCGGTTGGAACGTCGTCGTGCTGCAGCAGGGGCCCTCCTCGTTGGAGACGAGTCGTGCGGTCCTCATCGAATACGGGCGTCGCTTCGCCGATGCGATTCGACAGGTCGGTGCGCGACCAGCGCTCTATCAGGTGTGGCCAACCTCCGATCGCGCCACAGACTTTGCGCGCGCGAACGAATCGTACCGGCTCGCCGCCGACACCGTGCACGGGGTCCTGTTTCCAGTCGGCGAAGCGTGGCTCGCCGCCCAACGTATCGATCCGTCGATTCCCCTCTATGCGTTCGACGGGCTCCATCCGAGCGCCGAAGGCAGCTACCTCGCGGCGCTCGTGATCTACGCAACGTTGTACGCTCGAACGCCGATCGGCTTGCCGGCAACGCTGCGCTTGCGCAACGGGACCACGGTCGGAGTCGGGGGGGAAGCGGCGGCGACGCTGCAGGCGGCGGCCAATGAGGTCACCGCCGCCTCGCGCCTTCAGCGCTGCGTGCCTAACGTCGGCGGACTCCAGAAGCCCGAGGCACCGTGCGCCTGCGCCGCCACGTCGCCGCCAAAGAGCGCCGCATTGAAGACGACCCGGAACGTCCCTGTCGACTGCCCGCGCCACTCCGGTTGGAAGGCAACGAGGATGACGTGACCCCGATCGTGCTTCACGTCGAGCGCCGCGGCCAGTCCCTGCATGTACTTCTGGCCGACGAGATACCCGGAACGGAGGATCGGGCCATCGTTAGGGTACTTCGCGAGCACGGACCCGTCGAAACCGTCGAGCGTCGTGAACACAGGGCTATTGAACACGAACACATCGGCGTGGGCCGGCATACCCGACATCACCGGATGGGTCGTGTCGACCACGACCTGCATGATCGAGCCGCCGGTGAAGTACTCCCGACGCGGAATGCCGGCGACAACGTTGCGCACGGGGAGGTGGAGCGCCGTCGCCGCTGCTGTTGCTCCCTGATTCCAGGCGACGAGCGTCCCGCCGGAGCGGACGAAGTCGTCGAACGCATGCACACGCACGGTGTCTTCAGCGCGCTGACTCGCCGTGTCCGCTGGAGCGCCACCGCCGCCGCCGCCCCGACCGCCCCGACCGCCACTCGTTAGGCCCTGCGACGCGACGATGACGACGTCGAAGCGACTGGCAAGATTGCCCGCGTGCAGATCGGCGGGTGAAATGAGCGTGTAGTGAAAGTCGTGTGTGTCGAGCAACCACTCGGTCCACCCCTCATCCATGTTGCCCGGCGCACCCTTGTACAGCGCAATGCGCTTTGGTGCCGGCACCGCGTTCGGCTTTTCGTCGTTGCCCGCCCAGGTGGCCCGAACGAAGAGATCCGATGCCAACTGCTGCGCGGCAGTCGAATCGAGCCCGCCGACAACCCACCGCGCGCTGCGCATCGCGCTTGCGGGCAGGAAGCTCGCCGTCCCGCCCGACGTCAGGGCACGATTGAGAAAGCGGAAGGAATTATTCTGCGCCGGATCGAGGACGATTGCATTTCCACTGCCGGTGATCTGTCCGGGCAACGGCACGATGCCCGCCGCTTCGGCGTTCGTGGTGAAGGGTGCGTCTGGGGCCGTATGCCAATCGACGGTCTTGCCCTGAACGCTCTGGAGCGCGGCGCGGAAATCTGCCGTGAGCGGTGCACGCCCCTCGACGACGCTCACGTTCATCTGATATGGAAGGGTCCAACCGGCTGCGTCGTAGGGAGTGTCGTCCTTGATCTCCGGATATTTTTGCGGCTCGAAGAGCTCGCGCACGAGCTGCGCGTACTCCTGATCCATGGGAATGACCCATGTGCCCTTGGGATAGGACGTGCCGTCGTACGTGACATCGCGATCGAGCTGCTTCACGTGGACTCCCATGAACGCGATGCGCTTGAGCAACTCCGCCGGCGCAACTGGATCGTACTGCGCCTGTGGAATGAGGTAGGCGTAGGGCGCGCTCGTGCGGTATTGCTGAATCGTGTTGCGTCCGGCCTGATAGCGATTGTAGAGAATTTCCTCACGGAATTTCGCGGCATAGTTCAGCGTCGCGAGCGACGCGGTCACCATGTAGTTCACGGCGTCGCGCAGGCCCCACTTCCCCTGCGCCCAGGGGCTCAGATACATCGTGGTCGGACGCAGATCCCGATAGTCGGACGGCAGACTGTCGACGGTCGTCGTGCGCGGCGTGGCGCAGTTGCCGCCCTGCGTCTCGGTCCACCAGGAGGGGATGTTCTGGTACATCGGCATGTAGTCGATGTAGCCGGGATACCACGCATCGTACGTCGCCAGTTGATGAACGGCGCCCGGCTGTCCGTTCGCGTCGAGCTCCTCGGCGATGCGCGTACCGATCGCGTTCACTTCGCGCGCCATGATCGGCGGAACGCGCAGGCCGACCGGATCGGCAAAAGGCGGGATCCAGATTCGCGTCGGGAAGGGCGACGACTGGTGATGCACATAAATGATATCGGGCTCCCAGTCGCGCCAAGTGCGCTGAATGACCCGTGATTCAACGACGTTAAGCATATAAGAATCACGGTTGTTGTCGTGTCCCACGTACTTCTCGTAGAGCTCCATCGGGGCCGTCGGCTTTTTCTCGTCGCGCGCCTTGCACCAGTTGACGACGATGTCCTGGCCGTCGGGATTGATGGATGGCCAAAGAAAGAGCACGACATTGTCGAGGATGGCTTTGTTCCGAGGGTCGTCAGGATGCGCGAGGAGCTCGTAGGCGACCAGCGGCGTGTGCTGGGAGCCGGCGATCTCCGAAGCGTGCAGCCCGCCGCTGATGTCGACGATCGCCTTCGCGTCACGGGCAAGGCGGTGCGCTTCGGCATCGGTCAGCCCCTCGGGATGCGCGAAGCGCAGATTCGTGCGGCGAATCTGATCGAGCCGCGCGAGGTTTTCGGGAGACGAGATGAGAGCGACGGTAATCGTCCTGCCGAAGGCGGTCTTGCCGACGTCGATGAGCTTGATGCGGTTGCTCGCGGCCGCGAGGCGGCGGAAGTACGTGATCGACTGCTCGTAATCGAACAGCTTGTAGTCCGCGCCGACGGGGAAGCCAAATGACGACTCGGGCGTGGGGATCGGCTTCTGCGCGTCGGTCGGGCGCGGGATGGCGATGCCCAACAACAGCGTGACGAGCGTAGCACGCACGGCCAGGTATCGAACGGATTGAGACATCGGCGGATTCGGATCGGCGAGTTGAGGCGGCGTGAGGCGACGGCGGGAAGTCGGCCCCGTGCGTGACCAACACCGCCAGTGGTGTGGTTGACGTGCATATAGAATGCGCGCGCTGGTTGACGCAAGTACGACCGGCGCTTACCCTCACGCCGGTGCCAACCGGCCCGATTCGCTCACGCAAGTCTCGTCGCGGGCGCTGAGCCTTCCGCGGCGTTCACGTGCTGGTCCGGACAGGTGGTCCCACAGCGGGTCCGTGTTGAGCATTTGTGAAAGTCCTGCCCACCCCTCACTTTCCGGTCGGAGGTAAGCAACCGATGAATGTTCGTCGCTCGGCGTTCATCGCGGCGGCCATGGCCGCTGTTGGATTCGCCAGTCCAGTCGTGCGCAGCGCTGCCGCGCAGGGCTCGATCAGGGGTCGTGTGACGGCCGTCGAGAGCGGCCGCCCCCTCTCTGGCGCTCACGTGCTGCTCGTTGGGTCGACTTCGGTCGCGACGACGGGCGACGACGGTTCGTTCACCTTGAGAGGTGTCGCGGCCGGGACCTGGCAGCTGCAGGCCCTCCACGTCGGCTATGAATCACAAAAGAAGCCGGTAACCGTGACGAGTGGCGATTCGGCGCGAGTCGAGTTCGCGCTCACGGCGGCGGTGGTGCAGCTGCAAGAGGTGGTGACGACCGCGACGGGACAACAACGACGCGCTGAGCTGGGCAATGCTGTCTCGGTGCTCGACATCTCGAAAAAGGTCGAGGAGAGTCCGAACAACAACCTTACGTCGATGATGATCGCGAAGTCGCCGAGCGTCACGATCTTGCCCGGCACGGAGTTGGGCGGCGCGCCGACGGTGCGCATTCGCGGCGTCTCGTCGATCAGTCTTTCCAACGCGCCAATCTGGTATGTGGACGGCGTGCGCTACTCGGCGTCCGGCTTGTCGTCGGGCACGGACGTCGGCTTCTCGCTTCTCAATTCGCTCAACCCGGACGAGATCGAAGACATCGAGATCGTGAAGGGTCCATCGGCGGCAACGCTGTACGGGACGAACGCCGCGAACGGCGTCGTGCTCATCACAACAAAGAAAGGCCGCGCGGGACCAGCCCGATGGGCGTGGACCGCTGAGAATCGCACCATCGACGATCGCGTGCCGTACCAGGACATGTACGCCAACTTCGGTCACGACCCGGTAACGGGCGACGTCCTTCGTTGCCAGCTGGCGACGATGGTGACGAGCGCGAATTCGACTGGTTCGTGCGTTTCCGACAGCCTCACGCACTACAACTGGATGAAGGATCCGCAAAACACCTTCGTGCATCTCGGGCGCGGCAGTCTCTATGGCATGAACGTGAACGGAGGCACCGACGTCCTCCACTACTTCGCCAGCGGCGACATCGATAACGAGATTGGGCCGATTCAGATGCCCTCGTACGAGGTCAATCGATTCAATTCCCAGAACATCCCTGTGCGCAACGAGTGGTTCCATCCGGAAGCCCAGCAGCGTTCTTCGTGGCGTGGCAATCTTTCGGCAGCGCTCTCGCCGACGGTGGACCTCAACCTCAACACGGGGTTCGCGAAGCTCGACAATCGCATCCCGCCGGAGAGCGATCTGATCATCGCGCTTTATTACGTCGGGATGCAGAACTACGGATACAAAGGATGTCCGGGCGGAGTGGCGCCTTGTGGTCTCGACAAGGATCCGAACCAGGCCAATGGTACGCCCCTACATGATGCGCTCCAGTGGGCACCGGGCGACATCATGCAGGTGACGCAAAATTCGGACGTGCAGCGTTTCACGGGAAGCGCGAACACGAGTTGGCGGCCCTTCTCGTGGATGCATAATGATGGCACGCTCGGTCTCGACCTTGCGGCCGTCGACTTCTTCCAGCTGTGCCGCTTGAACGAGTGTCCGCCGCAGACCTCGACGGCGCGTCTCGGAAGCGTTACGGACAATCAGACGAAGTTCCGCAACCTGTCGGCGAAGATCTCGAGCACGTCGACGTACAATTACCGCTCGTGGATCAATTTCCAAACGAGCGTCGGAGGCGACTACACGAACGTCGAAGTCGACTCCGTTCGCACCAGTGGAACAACGCTCCCGCCGGGTGGCTCGACCGTCGGCGCTGCCGCGACGCGGAGTGCCTCCAACGGGCAACCGATGGCAGTGAAGACGCTTGGCATCTACGCGCAGGAGCAGGCTGGCTTCAACGACCGGCTCTTCCTTACAGCGGCCGTTCGCACGGATCAGAACAGCGCGTTCGGCACGAACTTCCAGCGGGTTGTCTATCCGAAGGCGAGTGCGTCGTGGGTGGTTTCGGATGAAAGTTTCTTCCCGCATTACTCCTGGCTGGATCAGCTCCGACTTCGCACCGCGTATGGTGCGAGCGGCGTTCAGCCGGGCGCGACCTCAGCCCTGATTCTGTATACGCCGGCGAGTGTGAGCATTCCGACGAAGTCATCGACGGCGACGGGTGGCACGGACACGCCGAGCCTAACGTTGAATCAACCCGGCAATGTGGACCTCAAGCCGGAAACGTCGACGGAATTCGAGGGCGGCTTCGATTCACAGTTCCTGAGTAATCGCCTGCACTTCGAGTACACGTTCTGGAGGAAGAAGACGAAGAATGCGCTCATCAATGTCAACCTCGCGCCCTCGTCAGGCGCCGCGCTGCTCAGCCCTCTGCTCAATATCGGATCGACCGAAGGATGGGGACACGAAGCGCAGGTGACGGCGCAGCTCTGGCAGTCACGCCGCTTTGGCTGGGACGTGTTGCTCACCGGGTCGCACTTCAGCAACAAGATTCTCGATCTCGGCATCGATCCGAGCACGGGACAAGGGCGCGTGCTGATCGCGAACAGCGGCAGCACGAGCGGCCAGGTCCGGCAGATGGTCGGTTATCCGATCAACGCGCAGTGGTACCGTCCGTACACGTACTCCGATGCCAACCACGATGGCATCGTGCAAGTGAGCGAGGTGCACGTCGACTCGTCCTTCCAGTATTTCGGCTACCGTGTACCGCGCGACCTCATGTCGATCCAGAACGGTTTCGATTTCCTCGGCGGCATGGTTCGCATCACGATGATGTTCGATTACAAGGGCGGAGCAAGCACGCTCGACGGCGCGAACAACTTCCAGTGCAACACGGGACCGTTCGCATGCCGAGACACGCAGGATCCAACGGTCTCGCTCGACCGTCAGGCGGCGGCGATCGCCAAGACGTACGGCACGACGCTCAACGGAACGAACTACAAGACCTCGCTCGGCTACTTCCGCAACAACCAGTTCTGGAAGTTCCGCGAGCTATCGGCGGTCCTGCAGCTGCCTAACGCGGTACGATCGCGGATTCGTGCACAGCAGGGATCCTCGATCGTGTTCGGCGCGCGCAATCTGCACACGTGGAGCTCATGGACGGGCATCGACCCCGAAGCGAACTACGGTTTGACGCAGACGGAAGCGCAGAACGAGTTCCAGACGACGGGTCTCCCGACGTATTTCACCGTTCGACTCAATCTCAAGTACTGACAGCGAGGACGATACTCATGCGGAATCAGACGAATCGCGCCTGGTCGGTTGGCGCGGCCGCGATCGTGCTCGCGGCGGGTGTGTTCACGCTCGGCGGCTGTGATCGTATCAAAAACGAGCTGCTCGAGCCGCAGAATCCGGGACTGGTGGACCAAAGCGCCGTCAATTCGGCAGCTGCGGCGGCAGCGCTTAAGATTGGAGCGATCGGACGGCTGAAGGTTCTCTCCAACGACCCGAGCGCCACAGGCTTCGCTTATTCGTCGCTCTGGGTGGCTTCCGGACTCTTCAGCGACGAGTTCTCGAATTCGGACTTTCAGAATTCGCAGAACGACGTGGATGCGCGCACGATCAGCCCGGATAATGTTGTGAGTGATTATTCACGCGTTACCCAGTCGCGAGGTTTCATTCGTGACGCGATTACCGCGGAGCGGCAGTGGGAGCCTCAGAAGACCACCGACATCGCGGAATTGTACCTCGGCCTCGGCTTCCTCGAGATGAGTCTCGGCGAGGACTTTTGCAATGGTATCCCGTTAGGCAGCAACAAGGCGGGCGTCGCCGACTATAGCAGCCCCGACTTCAAGCCCTTGACGAATCAGCAGGTCTACGTGATTGCGTTGGCGCACGTTGACACTGCCATCTCCACGATCGGGACGGCGACAGACGCCGCGTCGACCTTTGTGATGCAGGCAGCGCTCATTACGCGAGCGCGCATAATGATCGATCAAAATCGGAACCAAGCTGGCGCTGCCGCCGCGCTCGTGCCGACGACGGTCGTACCCTCCACCTATCAGTATCTGTGGACTTCCTCGACCGCATCCAACGGCGACGACATCGGTATATGGCGGTTCAACAACTCCGTCGGGCGCACCACCGTAGGCGACAGCACGATCAACTTCCAGGGAAAGATCTACACGACCCTGAACGCGATTCCCTTTGCGTCGGCGAAGGATCCGCGCGTGCCGGTGCTGGATGGCAAAGGTGCAGGGCTGTCTTCCGAAGATGGCCTCACGCCCTTCTTTCTGCAGCAGATCTGGAAGAATCGCGACGACCCGGTTCCGATGGTTTCCGGTATCGATGCGCGCCTCATCGAGGCGGAAGCGGCGCTCAACGCCAGTACGCCCGATATCACGACGATGATGACGATCCTGAACGCGCTTCGTGCCACGCCGCCAAAGATCGGTACGTATCAGCCGGCGGCGATGGCGCCGCTCGCGACGCCCGCCACGACCGACGATGCGACGACGCTGTTCTTCCGAGAGAAGGCGTTCTGGACCTTCGGCCGCGGACAGCGCATGGGTGATCTGCGGCGCCTCGTCCGCCAGTATGGGCGGACGCAGGACAAGGTGTTCCCGTCTGGCCAGCAGTATAAGGGCGTGAACTACGGCGCCGACGTGAATTTCCCGGTGCCCGATGGTGAGCGCGTGAACCCGCAATTCCAGGGGTGCATCGATCGGAGCGCGTAGCGACACATAACGAGTGAGGGATTCGGTCAGCTCGAGCAAAGCGAGGGATCTGAGCTTGTGATAAGTTGATCGCTGTACCCAGCCAGTTCGTTCGCATTCACGGAGCTTTTATGATCTCCACGATTCGCACCGCGACGCTCGCAATGCTCGTCGGAGCGACCTCGCTCGTCGCGCAGCAGCCACAAGGCGCGCCGTCGGCTGCGTCCGCTGCCAGGCCCGTTCTCACCGAAGCCGACTTTGCGCGCATCGAGGCGCTTGGCGCGGTCGCATTGTCACCGGATGGAAAATGGGTGGCATATGACTTTCGGCGTGGCGTGGCCGGTCCCACCGAGCTGCGATATCGGCCGGTAGCTGGAGGCAGCGAAGCGAGTGCTGCGTTAGGCAACGTGCCCGTCTTCAGCTCGAACAGCCGCTGGCTGCTCTTCACCGTGAGTCCGGACACGATCGGTGGCCGCGGCGCGGGCCGCGCTGGACGCGGCGCCGGCGGGCGCGGTTCGGTCACGGGCGCGGGCGCCACGTCGGAGGCCGCGCGCAACAAGGTTGGCATCGTCGATCTGAGATCCGGGACGACGACCATCCTCGCCGACGTGGCGTCGTTCGCGTTGAGCAAAGACGGATCGCACGTTGCACTGCGTCGCTATGCGCCGCCTGAAACGAAGAGTCGCGGCGCGGACCTGGTCATCCGTGACCTGGATCAGGGAAGCGACATCACCTTCGGCAACGTGGCTGATTTCGCCTGGAGTGACGATGGTGCACTGCTCGCGATGGCCGTCGACGTCGATGGCCATACGGGCGATGGCGTACAGATCCTCAACGTCACCACCGGTGTCATCCGCGAGCTCGACAGCGGCGATCACTTCTATAGCGCCGTCGCGTGGCGCAGGCACGCCGATGATCTCGCCGTTTTGCGAAGCCGATCGGACAGCGCGTTCGCGGACACGAGCTATGCGGTGATCGCGTGGCGCGGCCTCGCTGGCCCGCGTCCGACGAAGAGCGTCTATGATTTCGGGGTCGACGCGAGCTTCCCGAACGGAATGCGCGTCACCAGCTACCGTCCGCCACTCTGGTCCGAAGACGGTAGCGCCGTGTTCGTCGGGTTGGCGGCACGCGAGCCGAAGGAATCACGTCAATGGAACGCGTCGCAACCCGCGCGCGTCGAAGTCTGGCACTGGAAGGACCGGCGCGAGTACCACCAGCAGGATCGTCAGGCCGCGCAAGACCGCCAGAAGACCGAGCTTGCGGCGTGGCGGCTCGCCGACAATCGGCTCGTTAGGTTGGCGGACGATTCCTCGGATGTGGTGCAACTGTCCGAGAATCAGCGCGTCGCGCTGGTGAACGACGAGCAGCCGTATTTTTCGGAGATCATCTCGGGGCGGCAGTACCGCGACGTCTATTCCATCGACCTGGCGACTGGTCGGCGTGATCGCGTCGTCACGAAGAGCGTCTATCCGGCATCGGCAAGCCCGACGGGCCGCTACGTGCTGTATCCACAGGGCGGCCACTGGTGGACGTACGATCTCACGACCAAAGCGCGCGCGAATCTCACGGCCAAGATCTCGAGCGCGTTCGTCAACATGGAAGACGATCACCCGATCCACGAGCGTCGTCCCTATGGTGTCGGCGGCTGGACGACCGGCGACCGCTCCGTGATTCTGTACGATCGCTCCGATCTGTGGCAAGTGGCCTCGGACGGCTCGAATCCCGTTAGGCTCACGCGTGGTCGCGAGGACAGCACCGTGTATCGGATCGAGGTGCTCGACCCGGACGCGCGCGCAATCGATCCCGCGAAGCCGATCATTCTCTCGGCCGTGGGCGACTGGAACAAGAAGAGCGGATTCGCTCGCCTGACCATCGGTCAACCGGCGCAGCGCCTCGTGTGGCTGGACAAGAGTGTCGGTCGGCTGCTGCAGGCCAAGAACGCAGCGAACACATTTGCCTTCGTGGAGCAGAGCGCCGACGAGCCGCCTAACGTCTTCGTCACGGCGGCCGGCTTCGATGCGGCGCAGCAGGTATCGCACACCAATGCGTTCCTCGCCGATCACGCGTGGGGAAAACAGGTGCTGATGCCGTACACCAACTCCCGCGGCGATAAGTTGCAGATGATGCTGACGTACCCGGCGGATTATCAGCCGGGCAGACAATACCCGATGGTCGTGTACTACTACGAGAAGCTGTCGCAGGGATTTCACCAGTGGGTGGCGCCCACCGATCGATCGACGTACAACACCAGCGTCTTTAGCCAGAATGGCTACTTCGTCCTGCGTCCCGACGTCGTTTTCCGGTATCGAGAGCCCGGGTACTCAGGGCTGGATTGCGTGACGTCGGCGGTGAAGGCGGCACTCGCGACGGGCATGATCGACCCCAAGCGCGTCGGCAACATGGGACACTCGTGGGGCGGCTATCAGTCGGCGTTCTACGCGGTGCACGGCCACGGCATGTTCGCCGCGACGATTGCCGGAGCGCCGCTCACGGACTTGATCAGCATGTACGGTTATACGTCTTTTAACAGCGGTTTGCCCGAGACGGGACACTACGAAACCGGGCAGGAGCGGATGCAGGTCCCGCTCTGGGAAGATCCGCAAGCGTACGTCCGCAACTCGACCGTCTTCGCCGTGGACTCGCTGCAGACACCCCTGCTTCTCGAGGAGGGAGACGCCGACGGCAACGTCAACTACTGGCAGAGCATGGAGCTCTATAACTTCGGCCGCCGCCTGGGCAAGGAAGTCGTCTTTCTGATCTATAACGACGAGAATCACGGCGTCGCGCGGCCGGAGAGCCAGATCGATTATCATCGGCGACAACTCGAGTGGTTCGCGCACTACCTCAAGGGCGAGCCGGCGGCGGATTGGATCACGCACGGTGAAACGTATCTGGCGCGTCAGAAGATGCTCAACGCGTACAATGCGTCGAAGGACGTGTCACCCACGCCGGCGATTCAGGCCGGTGCGACAAGCAATAGCGGGGGGAGGACGCGGCGTCCGTGACAGAATTATCATCCTGACCGACGCGAAGGATCTGCTTTTGGACCTCTCAGACCATCGCTGGCTCCGTCGCGGCCGCGTTCAACCCAGTAAATGATTGCTGCCGAGACGAAGCCAGCGATCCTTTGAGAGATCCAAAAAGCAAAGAGCAGATCGTCGCACGCCGCATTGGCGTATCGCTGCTCGATGTCGTAGCATGGGGGATGACGGACACCGCTGAATTCACAGCCCGTTCGCGCGCGCTCGCGCCCGACTTCACGCTCGAGCGCGAGATCGGACGCGGCGGGATGGGCATCGTCTACCTCGGTGTCGACGTACAGCTCGATCGGGCGGTCGCCATCAAGGTACTCCCCGAGCTGCTCTCGGGTGTGCCCGAAGTGCGTGAGCGCTTCCTGCGCGAGGCGCGCACGGCCGCGAAGCTCTCGCATCCGAGCATCGTGCCGATCTACCGCGCTGACGAGACGGACGGCGTCGTCTACATCGTGATGGCCTACGTTGATGGTGCATCGCTCGCCGATCGGCTCGCGACGCAGCCAGTGCCGGCAATTCGCGACACCTGTCTCATTCTCCGCGACGTCGCGCTAGCGCTCGACTACGCGCATGCGCACGGCGTGGTGCATCGCGACATCAAGCCCGAGAACATTCTCGTCGAGCGGGCGAGAGGCCGCGCCTGGGTTACGGACTTCGGGATCGCGAGATTGGCCGAAGCGAAGCCGCTGACGGCGACTGGGCAGGTCCTCGGCACGGTACACTACATGAGCCCCGAGCAGATCAGCGGGGAAGCCGTGGACGGCCGCAGCGATCTCTATTCGTTAGGCGTCGTCGCCTTTCGCGCGCTCACCGGCCGCTTGCCCTTCGACAGCGAGACGGCGTCGGCGGTGCTCGTCGCGCACGTCGTGAAGCAGCCACCCAAAGTCCGTGACGTCGCGCCGCACATTCCCGTGGCACTCGCCGCCCTGATCGATCGCTGCCTCGCCAAGGACGTCGCGGTGCGCTGCGCATCGGGCGGGGACTTCGCCGATGCACTCGACCGCGTGCTGCAGGAGCTCGATGCGAATGCGCCAACGCCGACGGCCGACGCGATCATCTCCGAGCGCGAAGCACGCGCGCTCTGGTCGCGCGCTGCCGAGCTGCAGGCGTTCACGGGTACCTTGACGCGTCCACCCGCGCCGGAGCGAGCCGCAGCAGTCGCCAAGGAAAGCGATCGGCGGACCATGACGAGCGGGTATCGTCTCGATGACGCGCGCTCGGCCGCGCTCGAGGCAGGGATTCCGGAGCGGTATGTCGAGCGTGCGGCGGCCGAGCTGGGGCTGGCGCGCGCGATGCCTAACGCGGACGCACCGCCGGTCGTGCACAATGGGACGCCGAGTGGATCGCGCTGGGCGGGCTCGCCGACGTCGATTCTCTACGAGGTCGAGGTCGTGGGCGAGGTTCCCGAGTCGGAGATGTATATCCTGATCGACACGATTCGGCGTCGCATCGGCGAGGCGGGACACGCGGGCGCGATCGGTCGCAGCGTGTCGTGGAGCTCGGCGTCCAAAAATCGGAACCTGCTGGTGACGATCATCGCGCGCCACGGGAAGACGTCGATTCGCGTCGACGAGCGTTTGACGCCGCTTGCGGGAGGGATCTTCGGCGGCGTGATGGGCGGCGTTGGGGGCGGTTCCGGGGGATTGGCGTTCGGGATCGGTATGGGCGCGATGCATTCAGCCGCGATGGCTTTCGGCATCTGGGGCGCGATTATCGCCAGCAGCTATGCGCTCGCGCGAACCATCTACGGAGCGCAGGTGCGCAAGCGGCTCACAGCGTTAGGCGAGCTGACGGATGAGTTGGCGGCGCAGGCTCGTGATGCGATCAAGCTGTTACCGCGAGGATCCTGACCCGTTTCCGCGAAGCCCTTGACACCACCGCAAGAGGGCTGTCATGATAGCGCCGTAAGGTTTGGCATACCAAAATTGTGTACCACGCGGACGGACGGTCGTCCGTGCGGCGACGTGGCCCCAGTCTCTCGCTCCGGGAGAATTCCCATGCGACTTGCCGCTCTGGTGTCCCTCCTCCTCACGACAATCCCCACACTCAGTGCGGCGCCGCAAGCGACGGGCGTCGTCAGCGGTGTCGTCCTCGCCCATCAGTCGCTGCGCCCACTCGCGGGCGCGCAAGTCGGCGTGGTCGGCACGCGCCTCGGTGCGCTGAGCGACGCCAACGGCCGCTTCCGCCTCGCGGGAGTAGAGGGCGACAGCGTCTCGCTCGACGTCCGTCTCATCGGATTCCAGCCTGCCAAACTCGTCGCGCGTGTGGGCGACGCCAATGTGCGCGTCCTGCTCAGCGAGGTCGCCGTCTCACTCGACCAGGTGGTCGTCACGGGGACCGCTGGGGTCACCGAACAGCGTGCGATGGGCAATCTGCTCGAGAAGGTGCAGACGGAAGACGTCGTGCGCACCGCGCCAGTTGTGACGCCGCAGCAGCTGCTCGAGGGACGCGTTGCGGGGCTCGTCGTGTTGCCGGGATCGGGAAATATCGGTACCGGCAGCACGATGCACATCCGTGGCGTTGCGAGTCTGTCCCTCACGAATCAGCCGCTCATCTACGTCGACGGCGTGCGTGTCGACAATTCGGCATCGGGTGGCCCTTCGATTCGAGACGGCGCGCAAGTCGCGCGCATCAACGACATCAACCCCGAGGACATCGAGTCGATGGAGGTCATCAAGGGGCCGGCGGCGGCAACGCTCTACGGCACCGAGGCCTCGAGCGGCGTGATCCAGATCATTACGAAGCGCGGACATGCGGGCGTGGAGACGTACGATTTCGCGATGCAGCAGGGCACGAGCTGGCTCGCCGATCTCGGGCAGAAGGTGCCGACGCTCTGGGGAGTCGACAGCACCGGCGCCCTAACGAGCGTCAACCTCTATGAAAAAGAGAAGGCCGCGGGCCGCGATCCATTCCAGACCGGCACGATCCAGGGATATACGGCGCGCATGAACGGCGGCACGGACGCCGCCCGCTACTACGTGTCCGGCGCGTACGATCGGTCGACGGGAATCGAGTCCTACAACTGGCAAGACAAATACTCCGGCCGCACCAACCTGAATCTGATGCGGAGCGAGAAGGTGCAGGTGTCGGCCGATCTCGGGTACACGCACACGTTGACGCGGCTCGGCCAATCGGCAACGGGATGGGATCTTTGGAGCAACATCGTGTGGGGCTCGCCGGCGCGCCTCAACACCGCGACGCGTGGTTTCCTGCGCGCCCCGCCCGAGGCCTCGTCGCAGATCGAGTCGATGGAGGACATCCAGCGCGTCACGGGCAGCCTGCAGCTGCTGAACAAGCCGACGCGATGGTTCAGCCATCGCCTAACGATCGGGACCGACGCCGCCAACTCCATCAGCTCCGTGCTCTTTCCACGCGATCCGGCGGGCGCGGCGTACTTCTTCGGAACGCTGAGTCTCGGACAGAAGACGGAAGATCGCCTAACGACGACCTTCAACACCATCGATTACTCGGCGACGGCCACCGCCAGCCTCCCCTTCGCGCTCGCCTCGGCGAGCTCGTTCGGATTCCAGGACTACTCGAAGCGATACGCCAGTGCCGAAGCCGTGGGCAAGTCGTTTCCGTCTCCATCCGTGACGTCCATCGGCGGCGCGGCGATCACGACCTCCACTGAAGATCTCATCGAGAACAAGACGGTCGGATTCTACGTCCAGGAGCAGGTGAGCCGAGCGAACCGACTGTTCCTCACCGCGGCGCTGCGGGGCGACAACAACAGCGCATTCGGCGCAAACTTCAAGCACGCGCTCTATCCGAAATTCAGCGGCAGCTGGGTCGCGAACGAGGAGCCTTTCTGGCACTGGACCAGTGTGAATGCGCTGCGTATTCGCGCCGCATATGGCAAAGCGGGAAAGCAGCCCGACGTCTTCGCCGCGCAGCGATTGTATCAGCCCGCCACGGGTCCGGGCGATGCCGCTGTGATCACGCCGCTCGCGATCGGCAATCCGGATTTGCGTCCCGAAGTCAGCAGTGAAGTCGAGCTCGGATTTGACCTCGGTGCGTTCGACGATCGGATCGGCGTCAATTTCACCTACTACGACCAGATGGCGCGCGATGCCATCGTCCAGCGTCAGGTCGAGCCATCGCTCGGTTTTCCTGGATTCCAATATGTGAATGGTGGACGCGTCGCCAATCACGGGACGGAGCTCTCTCTCGATACGCACCCCATACGTCGCCGCCGTCTGGACTGGGCGATCGGCGGGCAGATCGCGACCAATAACAACCGCGTCGTGACGTTAGGCGGTCTTCCACCGATCTCGCTCGGCAGCAGCCAGTTCGACCGGGTTGGCTACCCCGTCGCCGGCTTCTTCGCGAAGCGCGTGATCTCGGCGCAGCTCGATCAGACGGGCAAGCCGTCCAACCTCATTTGCGCGGGAGACGCCAGCACGAACAACCAATCGGTGCCGTGTGCATCGGCCCCTTTGGTGTACTGGGGCACACCGACCGCGCGATGGACCGGCAACGTCAGTAGTAGCGTGACACTCTGGCGCAGTCTGCGGCTGTACGGGCTCGTCGACTTCCGCGGCGGCCAAACGATCAATGACGGCGACGTCTCCGCAGCACATACGGCGTTCCGCAACAGCAAGGCGATCAACGAGAAGACCGATCCGATTCTGATGGCGTACGACCAGCTCGGCACCATCGACCAGCTCGGATTCTTCAAGGCCGGTTTCGCGAAGCTCCGTGAGCTGTCCGCGACGTACACGCTCAGCGGGCGCCCCCTTCAGCGCCTGGGCGCATCGGGCGCATCGATCAGCATTGCCGGCCGCAACCTCGCGACGCTCTGGCGCGCACAGAAAGACATCTTCGGGGAGATCATCGCCGATCCGGAGATCGGCATCCCGAGCAGTGAGCTATCCAACTACGTCCAATCCGTCGTCCCGCCGCTAGCGCAATTCGTGGCGACGTTCCGGCTCACCTTCTAGCGGCATCGAGGCTACCATGCGTCTTCCGACACTTGCGATGTCTCTGCTTCGCGGTCGCGCGCGCGACACGGTCCTCGCCGCGCTGACGCTGAGCAGTCTTGGCGTGGCGGCGTGCAAGGGAATTCTCAGCGTCGATCTGCCAACACGCGTCTCCGCCGGAGTCCTCGATGATCCGTCGTTCGCGCCGACGATGGTGCAGGGCGCCATCGCGGATTTCGAGTGCGCGTATACCAACTATGCGGCCGCGACCGGCCTCTTGACCGACGAGCTGATCGAGTCCACCGGCTTCATTGCCTGGTTCAGTTGGGACCTGCGACGCATTCCGTCCAGCAACTCGAGTCTTGGCGGCAACACCTGTACCGGTGCTGGTTATGGCGTCTACACGCCGCTGCAGACGGCGCGGTTCTCCGCATCGGATTCGTACAAGCGCGTTCAGGGGTTCGCGGACGCGTCCGTGCCTAACAAGACCTCGCTTCTCGCGACCGCCGCGGCCTACGAAGGTTTTTCGCTGACGCTCCTTGGCGAGGGTTTCTGCCAGATGGCGGTCGATGGCGGGCCGTTGATGACTCCAGCGCAAACGCTCGCGCTCGCGGAGGCGCGATTCACCGACGCGATGCAGCTTGCGACGACGGCGAGCAACGCCTCCATTCTCGACTTCGCCACGCTCGGGCGGGCGCGCGCCAGGCTGGACGAAGGCAACAAAGCGGGAGCGGACGCCGACGCGAAGCTGGTGCCGCAAGGCTTCGTGCTGAACGCGACATACGACGCCGCCGCGGAGCGACATCGCAATCGCGTCTACGTCGACAACTTCGTCAATCTGTATACCTCGGTCGATCCACGCTTCCGCAGCCTGACCTTCGGCGGCGTCGCCGATCCGCGCGTCCCGACGAAGAACGCCGGCCGCCTCGGTAACGATGGCGTGACGCAACTCTGGCAGGAGCTCCGCTACACCGGAGAAACGTCCCCGATGCCCATCGCTACGTGGAACGAAGCGCAGCTCATCATCGCCGAGGCGGAAGGCGGACAGGCAGCCGTGGACGCGATCAATCGCCTGCACACGGCAGCGGGTCTGCCGGCGTTCAGCAGCACCGACGACGCAACGACCATGGCGCAAGTGTACGAGGAGCGGCGGCGCGAGCTGTTCCTCACCGGGCACCGGATCAACGATATGCTGCGCCTGAGCATTCCATTTGATACCGGAAACGACGCGAAGGGTCAGCCCTTCGGGACGACGACGTGCCTGCCGCTTCCCGATGTAGAAACACTAAACAACCCCAACATCACGCATCCATGACAGCGCGCAGCGTAGCGACTCTCTTCGCTCTGCTCTCGCTCGGAGCGAGCTCGGCCCGAGCACAGGACACGTCGGTCATCAAGTATCCGATGCTCGTGCGATACAACGTCCGAGTCCCGATGCGGGACGGCGTTCATCTCTCCATCAACGTGTTCCAACCACGGACGAGGACGAAGCATGCCACGGTGATGATCCTGACGCCGTACGGTAAGGACCTCGGCAATCCGTTCGAGGAAGCGTGGTCTTTCGTGAAGCATGGCTACGCGTTCGTGTCCATCGACGCGCGCGGCCGTTATGACTCGGACGGCGATTTCACGCCCAATCGGGGAGATGGCCCGGATGGCAGTGACGTGATGAACTGGATCGCGCGGCAACCGTGGTCCGACGGACGGATCGCAACCTACGGCGGTTCGTACCTGGGCAAGGTGCAGTGGGAAATGGCGAAGCAGAACAATCCGCACCATGTCGCCATCATGTCCTACGTGTCTCCCGCCGACGACTGGAACGACGAATCCCGCTACAACGGCGTGCCCAAGCTCGACCTCATGTACACCTGGATGATGGGTATGTACGGGCGCGTCGGGCATCCAGCCGCCGGCTTCGATTGGGGCAAGTTGATGCGAGGTCTGCCGCTCACATCGCTCGACACCGCCGCCGGACGCGACATGCCGTTCTGGCGACAGCTCATGCTCCATGATCGGCTGGATGCGTTCTGGATGCCGTCGCAGATGACCGGCTCGTACGGCAAGTTCGACATTGCGAGCTTCAATGTGACGGGCTGGTACGAGGGTCAGCTCAAGGGCGCGGTGCAGAACTTCACGAACGCGGTGAAGTACTCCAAGACGCCTGGCGCGCACATGTTGGTCGTCGGCCCCTGGCTCCATGGCGTGAATCGCAATCGCGTCATCGGCGACCGCGATGCAGGCCCGCATGCGATCATCAATCTCGACAGCATTCGGGACGCCTGGCTCGACAGCCGATTGCTCGGCGCACCGAATCCGGATCTGCCGCACGTCTTGTATTTCCTGCCGGTCAAGAACGAGTGGCACAGCGCAGCGTCCTGGCCGGTTCCCGGAACGACATTCACGTCTTTTTATCTCGCGAGCAATGGCAACGCGAACACTCTGCACGGCGACGGGTTGTTAGGCAGCGATGCCGCCGCGCAGCGCGTGCCGTCCGACACGTTCACGTATGATCCCGCGAACCCCACGCCGTCGCTGAGCAGCCGTACCGCGGGCGCGCGCGGCGGTCTGCCGCAAGGTTCCGTCGACAGCCGGAAGAACGAGGAGCGAGGCGACGTACTCGTCTACACTGGAGAGCCGCTGGCCCAAGGCATGGAGGTCACCGGTCCGGTGCGCGCGACGATCTACCTCTCGACGAACGTTGTCGACACGGACATCGCGCTGAAGCTGCTCGACGTGTACCCGGACGGTCGAGCGCACAACCTCACCGAAGGGATCGCGCGCGCGAAATATCGCACCTCGCCCAGCTCACCGGAGCTGATGCGACCCGGGCAAGTCTACAAGATCGACGTGGAGCTCTTCCCGACGAGCAACTGGTTCGAGGCTGGTCACCGGATCCGGCTCGAGGTCGCGAGCAGTGACTTCCCGAACTTCGCTCGCAATCTCAACACGGCCAACTCCGATTCGGGGACAGAGATCAAAGTGGCACACACCACGATCCTGCATTCGCGTCAATACCCGTCGGCGATCGTGTTGCCGGTTGTGGGTGCGGGCCAGACCGTAACGCTGGTGCCGTGACGACGCGTCGACCCCTGAGGATTGGAGCTGCGTTCGCCGCCGCGCTCGTACTCACTGCGGCGGTCGAGCGAGAGACGCATCACGAGTCGGATATCGTGCGTAGGTCGGTGCCGGTCGCGCCGACCTACGACCTCGTGATCGCGAACGCGCGCGTCATCGATCCCGAGACCAAACTCGACGCGACACGAAACGTGGGGATTGCGAAAGGAAAGATCGCGGTGATGTCCAGCGCGCCGCTCGCTGGCCGCACGAGCATCGATGCGCGAGGCCTCGTCCTCGCGCCCGGTTTCATCGATGTGCACGCCCACGGACAGGACGCGGAGAACTATCGCTACTACGCAATGGACGGCGTGACCTCGGCCATGGAGCTCGAGCTCGGGACCGACGACGTCGATGCATGGTATGCCGAGCGGGCGGGGAAGGCGCTCGTGAACTATGGCGTTTCGATCGGGCACATGCGCGTCCGCATGCGCGTGATGAAAGACTCGAGCCGCACGTATGCGAGCGGCGATGCGGCGCACCGGGCGGCGAGCGATTCGGAAATTGCGTTGATACGCGCGCGAATCGTGGATGGTTTGGAGCGTGGTGCGATCGGCGTCGGCTTCGGGCTCTCGTACACTCCCGCGGCATCTCGATGGGAAGTTCTCGAGGGATTTCGCGCAGCCGCTGCCGTGGACGCGCCGGTGTTCGTGCACATGCGGTACATCGGCGAGCAGGAGCCGGCGAGCAGCGTTGACGCGCTCGAGGAAGTACTTGCTGCGGCGGCGGTCTCCGGAGCTTCGCTGCACGTGATGCACGTTCATAGCAGCGGGCTGCGCGCCACGCCACGGCTGCTGCAGATGATTCGTGAGGCACGCGCGCGAGGACTCGATGTCACGACCGAGGCCTACCCATATACGGCCGGGAGCTCGGGAATCGAGTCGGCGCTTTTCGACCCCGGCTGGCAGCAGGCGCTCGGGATCGACTACCACGATATCGAGTGGGCGGCGACGGGCGAGCGCCTAACGGCGAGCACCTTCGCGATCTACCGCAAGCAACATGGCATCGTGATTGTCCATATGATCCCCGAGGACGTCGTCGCCACGGCGATTGCGAGTCCACTCACATTCGTTGCAAGCGATGCCCGGATGCAGAACGGGCATGGCCACCCGCGGAGTGCCGGCACCTTTGCGCGTGTACTCGGCCACGATGTTCGCGACACGCATACGCTGTCCCTCATGGACGCGCTGACGAAGATGACGTTGATGCCGGCGCGCCGTCTCGAGCATCGACTGCCGGCGATGCGGCACAAGGGGCGCGTTCAGATCGGAGCCGATGCCGACCTGGTGGTATTCGATCCAGCAAGCGTGATCGATCGTGCGACCTACGCGCAGCCGGCGCAGTACTCAGAAGGCTTCGAGTATGTGCTGGTGGGTGGCGTGCCGGTCGTCTGGCACGGGAAGTTGAGAGAAGACTCGTTA
Source organism: Gemmatimonadaceae bacterium (assembly GCA_036496605.1). NCBI lineage: Bacteria > Pseudomonadati > Gemmatimonadota > Gemmatimonadia > Gemmatimonadales > Gemmatimonadaceae > Gemmatimonadaceae bacterium. The sequence continues at coordinate 167,857 of DASXKV010000067.1, forward strand.
CCGGGCCGGCCCCTGCGCGCGCCGCCGGCGCCGCAACGGCCGATCGGGGCCGCAGCGTTAGGCGACTCTGACCGCGGGCGTCCGACGGGTTCCGATCGGACGCAGCGGAACGGCTTCCATCGGCAAGTCGGCGTTGGCGGCCGCGACGCGACGCGCGGTGCGCCGGCGCAGCCGAAACAAGCGACGGACCGCTTCGCTCATCCCGAGGGCGACGATGCTGTGCCTAACGGTCTCCTCGCAGTATCCGATGCGCGCGGCGACTTCCTTGAGCGAGATAGTTCCCTGACGCCGGACCTCGCGCAGGATCGCCAGCACGTCGATGTGCTTCGTCGCGCGATGCCTCCCGAGTCCCGCCTCCATGACACACTGCCGCACCGACGTGCGGCCGCTGCCAAGGACGAAAGCGATCTCTTCGACCGTCGCGCCGCCCAGGTAGAGCGCCATCACCCACGCGTCCCGCTGCTCGCGGTTCAGTCGCGGTGTGCGCGGAATGTCGGTGCGGGCGGGAGCGTCGGCGCTCGTGATGACAGTCCGTGCGGTGAAGGTGCGCATCCGAAATACCTGGGTGTGAGGGAACGCATGCGTCGCATCGTCGCGAGTGCCAACGACTACATCAGAGGAGGGAAGCGCCTGCGCAATGGAGACGCCGTGACTGGAAGCGCGGTAACAGTGTCCCTTGCGCCGCCACTCGGGTGTCGAACCGGTCGGCCCTTCCGGGTAGGGCAGCGTGTCCGAGCCGTTGAGTGCACTCGTGAGCGCGACTAGCTTCTCGCCTTCCCCGAGAACGAGCACGCCTCCGTCGCGCATGTCAGCTTCCGACGTCGATATCCGTCCGCTCCGCACGCAGAAGGAGCTCCACGCCTGCGTCGCGCTCCAGCACGAAACATGGGGCGACGAGTTCACGGACGTGGTGCCCGCGAGCATTCTCAAGGTCTCACAGCGCGTCGGCGGTGTCGCCGCCGGTGCCTTCGACGCGCACGATCGGCTGCTCGGCTTCGTCTACGGGCTCACCGGCGTCGAGCATGGCCGGATCGTCCACTGGTCCGACATGCTCGCGGTTCGTCCCGAAGCGCGGAACCTTGGCCTGGGCCGCCGGCTGAAGGAATATCAGCGCAGAGTCGTGCAGCAGCTCGGCGGCGTCGTCATCTATTGGACCTACGATCCACTCGTTGCGCGCAACGCTCATCTCAACTTCAACGTGTTCGGCGTGCGGATCGCCGAGTACGTGGAAGACATGTACGGCGAGACGGAGAGTCCCTTACATCAGGGCATTGGCACGGATCGTTTCGTGGTCGCGTGGCCAGTGCCTGACGCGGACGTGAAGCGGCGGCTGGCGGAGACGCACGCCGCGGCGGTCGACCGCCAGCTTCTCGAATCGCCGGTCCTGAATCCCGGCAACAGTGCTGCCGCAGCGGACGGCGCAATCCCTGATCGCGCGCGCATCGAGGTGCCGACCGACATCAATGACCTGCAACATTCGGATCGCAACCGCGCGATCGCCTGGCGTCACTCGACACGGGCCGCGTTCGCCCGTGCACTCGCGGCGAAGCTCACCGTTCAGGGTTTTGTAATCGATGAGTGCGCGCACCGCGGCCATTACCTGTTGGCGAGAGGCGATGGGCGAGGGGCCCGCATCTAGGGAACGGCAGGCCCAGCCTAACGCGTGACCGTTCCTCGCCCCTCGTCCTGAATCCCTAGCCCCTATTCTCTAGCCCCTAGCCCCTCCTTCCATGCTCCGTCTCGACCGCCTCGTCCTGCGCGAGATCCGTCTCGCGCTCAAGGAGCCCTTCCGGATTTCGTCTGGCGTTTGCACCGAACGCCGCATTCTTCTCCTCGAGCTGTATGACGCCGACGGCGCCGCGACGTGGGCCGAATGTGTCGCCGGCGAGCAACCGAATTACACTCCGGAAACAATCGACACGGCATGGTTCGCGATTCGCGAGTGGCTCGCGCCGCGCCTGCTCGGCCGGAGCTTCGACGGCCCCGAGGTAATTCACAGCGTGCTCGAGCAGAATGTGCGCGGCCATAACATGGCGAAAGCGTCGCTCGAGATGGGGATGTGGGCGCTCGCGGCGACGAAGGAGGGTGTCTCGCTGTCGCATCGCCTCGGCGGCACGCGCGAGCGCATTCCCACCGGAATCTCGCTCGGCATCCAGGCCACGCCCGACGCACTCGTCCAGCGCGCGAAGGCCGCGTTCGCTCAAGGGTATCGCAAAATCAAGCTCAAGATTCAGCCGGGACAGGATGTCGAGTACGTGCGCGCGGTCCGTAACGCGCTCGGGCCGGCGGTGCACCTCATGGCCGACGCCAACTCCGCCTACACGTTGTCCGACGCCGACCATCTCGCGCAGCTCGATGCGTTCGATCTGATCATGATCGAGCAGCCACTCGGCCGCGACGATATCGTTAGGCATGCCAAGCTCCAGAAGCGTCTCAAGACCCGCTTGTGTCTCGACGAGTCGATCACCGACGCCGACCGCGCCGAGGACATGATCGAGCTGGGCTCGGGGAAGATCATCAACATCAAGCCCGGCCGCGTTGGCGGGTTCACGGTCTCGAAAACGATTCACGACATCTGTGAGCGCAACAAGATCCCGGTGTGGTGCGGCGGCATGCTCGAGAGCGGCGTCGGTCGCGCGCATAACGTGGCGCTCGCATCGCTACCGAATTTCAGCCTGCCGGGCGATCTCAGCCCGAGCGCGCGCTACTGGGAACGCGACGTGGTGACGCCCGAATGGACGATGGACGCCGACGGAATGGTCCTCGTCCCACGCAGCCAGCCTGGGATCGGGATCACTGTCGATACCGGCCGAGTCGAGGATTTGACGGTGAAGCGCGAGGCGCTCGAGAGCCGCTCGATGGCCACACGATGACGGTCGCGCCGGCAGCATCGGACCTCCCGGCGGCTGTTGAGAATCTTTTTACTGGGGCGCTCCGGCAATCGCTGATCGAGCTGCGTCGCGCGATCCACTCCGATCCCGAGCTGTCGTTTCAGGAGGAGCGTACGGCACAGAAGCTCGAGCGTGCGCTCGCGTCGATCACTGGCGCGACCGTACGCCGCGTCGCGAAGACCGGCGTCGTCGCTCGGATTCGCGGCCGGAATAGTGCCGCGCCGCTCGTCGCTGTTCGGGGCGACATCGATGCGCTGCCGGTACGCGAAGAAACCGGTCTGGCCTTCGCATCGCATAACGATGGCGTCATGCATGCGTGTGGACACGATGTGCACGCAACGTGGGCAGTTGGTGCTGCGGCGCTTCTCGCCGAACATCCGGCCGCCGGTGACGTGCTGATAGTGCTCCAGCCCGCCGAGGAGACCGGCCGCGGCGCGCCGGCGATCATCGAGACCGGCGCGCTCGACGACGTCCGCGCGATCTTCGGCGGCCACGTCGACCGCCGCTTCCCCGTCGGCCAGGTCGTTGCCGACGAAGGGCCGCTCGCGGCGTCCGCCGACATGTTCGTGATCGAGTTGCTCGGGCAGGGTGCACACGCGGCGCGCCCGCACGAGTCGGCGGATCCCATCGTCGGACTTGGCGCGCTCATTGGCGCGATCCAGACTATCGTGTCGCGACGTTTGAATCCGGCCAATCCCGGTGTCGTCACGATCGGCACGGTGCGCGCGGGCACCGCGTCGAATGTGATTCCCGATCGCGCGACGCTCACCGGCACGGTACGAGCCGTAGACGCCCCCTCGCGACGCCTGATGCTCGACGAGGTGCGTCGCATCGCCGAGAGCATCGCTGCTGCCTATCGACTCACCGCGAACGTCGAGCTCGAGCTGGGCACACCGCCGATCGTCAATCCGCCTAACGCGACGGCATGGGCGCGCCGTGCGGCGACATCGCTTCTCGGGGAGTCGAGCGTGGTCCCACTCGGCTTTCTCAACCTGGCGGGTGAGGACTTCGCCCATTATATGGAGCGTATTCCGGGTTGCTTCCTTCGTATTGGCGCCCGCGAGCCCGGTGGTGTCGCCATTCCCGCGCACGCGCCGAAGTTCTACGCAGCCGAGGAGAGCATCTTCGTGGGCGCTGCGGTGCTCGCCGAGGCGGCGCGAGTCGCGTCGGCCGCACTGAGTCCCGAACGGTGAGGGCTGAGGGCAGAGGGCAGTGGGTGGTTCTGACTGGCGGCGGCCTGCTCCGCGATTAACTTCGCTGCGGTCTCGACTGCCCTCCAACGCGCTACGCTCTGCGCACAGCGCTCTATCGCTCTACCAAGAAAAATGGCCTCCCTCAATCGCACGCTCACGCTTCGCGATCTGATCCTCATCGTCATCGGCACAGTCATCGGCTCGGGGATCTTCCTCGTGCCCGGCGTGGTGCTGAAGCAGAGTGGCGGATCGATTGGTGTTTCGTTGCTCGTCTGGCTGGCGGCCGGCGTGCTCTCGCTCCTCGGTGCGTTCACCTATGGCGAGATGGGGGCGTCGAAGCCGGACGCCGGCGGTCTCTACGTCTATCTTCGCGACGCGTTAGGCCCGCTTCCGGCTTTTCTCTACGGCTGGACGATGTTCTTCGTCATCGCTGCGGGATCCTGCGCGACGCTCGCGGTCGCCTTCACGAACTACCTCGGGCAGTTCGTTGCGCTCTCGCCGATTGCCGGAAAGATCGTTGCCGTCCTCATGATCGTTGTCGTGATGGTGATCAACGTGCGCGGTACGCGACAGGGTGCGAATGTCCAGGGCATCGCCACGGGGATCAAGGTCGCCGCGATTCTCATCATGAGCGTGCTCCTGATCGCGGTCGGCCACGGCTTCTCGCAAACGCCGCAGATCTGGCCGGCGGCGTGGAATGGATCGCTCTTCGCGGGCGTCGGTGTGGCGATGATCGGCGTGCTCTGGGCGTACGAGGGTTGGCAGTACGTGACGTTCTCCGCCGGCGAGACGAAGGATCCACAACGCGTTTTCCCGTTAGGCATCGCCATCGGCACGGCGGCGATCATCGTCATCTACGTCCTAGCCAACGTTGGCTACTTCGCCGCGCTCGGCGCTGACGGTGCGATGAAGAGCGAGCGGATTGCCGCGGAGTCGATGGCGCTGGCGTTCGGTCCGGCAGCGGGGAAGCTCATTGCCGCGACGATTCTCGTCTCGATGTTCAGTGCGGCGAACGGCATCACGCTCACGGCGCCGCGACTCTATTACTCCATGTCGCGCGATGGCGTCTTCTTCGCCAAGCTCGCGGAGGTGCACCCACGCTTCAGCACGCCCGCGATCGCGATCGTGACGAGCTCGGTGTGGGCGATGGTCCTTGCCGCGACCGGGACATTCCAGCAGCTGCTGACATACGTTGTGTTTGTCGGTTGGATTTTCTACGCCTTGGGCGCGCTCGCGATCTTCGTCTACCGGCGGCGCGAGCCCAACCTGCCGCGGCCATTTCGCACGCCGGGATATCCGCTGACGCCGATTCTCTTCGTGCTTTCCGCCGCGGCGATCGTTATCAACACGATCGCGACGCAACCGCAGAATGTGATCTTCGCGCTCGCGCTCATGGTGCTCGGTGTGCCCGCCTATTACATGTGGCGGAGCCGATTGGCGAAAGCACCGGCGGATGCGTTGAAGTCGCCGTCGTCAAAGGTGCGCGAAAGGGTCTAGCCGCCGCGCGTATCTTGGTGCGCGCCGTGTGAGGCCGGTCACCGCACGCCGCGCAAAAATCGGCACCTTCAGGCGTCCGGAGGTGTCATGTTTGAGAAGCAACTCGAGGTTGGCGCGAAGCTCGTCGTGTCGACCGCTGATGGTGACGAGGAAGACGAAGTGACGCGCGTGCTCGTGACCGCCGTCGATGCCGGAGTGTGGGTCGTCGAGACCGCGCGCAACGGCCGGGTCATCGTTATGAAGGGCCGTGGAGCTTCCCACTGGACGAATCCCCAGCCTTTCGTCCTGGATAACAACACGCTGGCGTAGCGTCGCAAAGCCTAACGGGAAATGGTCAGGGTGTCATATCCGGGTCGTACGTGCCGATGAATTCCAGAAACTTCGACACTTGCAGAATATCCCGACCTTCGAAGCGAATCGCATGGGACGAGGTCCGCTGCACGATCGGCAGGAAGCTGAGCATCTCTGCAGGCGTATAGTTCTTGAACGTCACGTCGAGACGCACGGGCGCGCGCACGACAAATGGCCGCAGCGACGCGCGGCGCTGCACGCCGGCCTTCACCTTCTGCCTGACGAGTAACTGTGCGGCCTCCGGCGTCATCGTCGCCGCCGCGTGGAAGCTGATCGCTTGTTTCACGACGGCACCCTCCATTGCTCCGATGAGCGTCTGCGCTTCGGCGACGGCGACGTTGTCCCCCGAGATCGCGACGATCGGTACGCCGAAATAGCCCGCGATGGCCGCGTTGATTCCGGACTCCGGCATCGCGACGCCATTGAGCTCGACGGCCGCATAGTGAGCGCTCGAGATGGTGTGCGCCCGCACGCCGGCGGGGTTGGTCGTGGCCGCGTGATAGCCGATGAAGACCGCCGCGTCGAAGGTGGAGTCGATGCCCTGCATCATCATCAATGGACGGGGCCACGATCGAATGATGGTCACGTCCGGAGGAAACTTGTCGATGAGCAGACTCTCACCATTGCCGTGCGAGTCGCTGACGACGATCTGCGTCGCGCCGGCGTCGCGCGCTCCAGCGATCGCCGCGAGCGCTTCGCCGGTCATGAACTCCCGAGCACGCTGGTACTCGAAGCCGGTCGGCGAGAGTTGATCCGCCGTGACGACGCCAGCGATTCCCTCCATATCGACCGAGATGTACACCTTCAGGGGGCGTTGGGCGGCGAGCGGAGTGCCCAACAGCAGGAGGAACAATGCGAAACAATGGAAAGAGCGACGCATGGCAGGGAAGGAGGGCGGGGAGCACCGGGATTGTAGCCGCGGCGCAGGGTGAGGCGTCGGAATATCGGCCAACTTAACTCTGGCGGGGTTAGCCGCCAGTAACGGTCCATTCGTCACACTCGTCTCGTCGCGCGAGGGAATCCCCCTCCCGTCCGGCGGATTCCTCACACAGTTTGTACATGCTCCGCGCACCCACCACCCTGGATTCCCGCAAATGAAGCGAATAGCGTTCGTCCTCCTGCCTTGCCTCCTCCTCGCCGCCTGCCTAACGTCGCCCAAGGAGTGCCTGCTGAACCCGAGCGACCCCGCGACCGAGACATTCTCGCCCGCGCTTGGCGTCAATCTCGACTCGATGTTCAAGACGCAGCTTGGCGACTATCTCCAGGACAACGTCGTCGGAACCGGCGTGCTGCTGGACTCGTTGCAGGTGGTGCAGATTCACTATTCGGCCTACCTCAAGGACGGCACACTGATCGATCAAGAGATCAGCACGCCGTTTCCGATCGATCTGAGTAGCACGGCGACACTCGGATTGGCCGACGGGATGCTCGGCATGAACGTCGGCGGACAACGGACCATCGTCGCGCCCTCGGCGAACGCGCTCGGTGCGTGTCCGAATGGACCCGTGCCCGGCAACTCGACGCTCGTGTACAAGGTCGAGCTGCTGCAGATCGGGACCTGACGGTCGGCTGGGTTCGCAACGTCGACGCTCCGCACCAATCGGCAACCCTCCGTGAGCGGCCCGCTGTGGACGCCGTCACCGGCGGACGTCGCGCAGGCTAACGTCACGCGATTCATATCGTTCGTGAACGGTCGCGGCGCGGCTGTTCACGATTATTCGAGCTTGTACGCCTGGTCTATCGCGCGGCCGGAGGAGTTCTGGAGCGCGCTGTGGGAATTCTCCGGCATCGTCGCCGAACGCGATGCGCTGGGGAGCGGGCGAGCATGGCGGTCGGTGCTCATCGGCGGCGATCGCATGGCGCCTCCTGACCCGACGCGTGGTCCCCGCTGGTTCGATGGCGCGCGGCTCAACTTCGCCGAGAATCTGCTCCGCTTTCGCGACGAGCACGTTGCGATCATCGCGTGGAATGAGCTCGGTGCGGGCAGACGCCTCACGTATGCTCAGCTGTACGCGGAGACCGCGCGCCTGGCCGCCACGCTCCGCGCACACGGCGTCCGGGCCGGAGACCGCATCGCGGCGTTCATGCCTAACGTTCCCGAAACGATCATCGCGATGCTCGCGACGGCAAGCATTGGCGCGATCTGGTCTTCCTGTTCTCCCGATTTCGGAGTTCAGGGAGTCATGGATCGATTTGGCCAGATCGAGCCTCGCATCCTGTTCTGTGCCGATGGGTATCGATACTCGGGCAAGGAGGTCGATTCGCTCCGGACAGTCGCCGGGATTGCGCAGCGGATCTCGAAGATCGAGCGCATCGTCGTCGTCCCTTACATGCGCGAAAGACCAGATGTGAGCGAGGTGCCCCGAGCCGTCATGTACGAAGATTTCATTGGCTCGACGCCGGAGCACGAATTGGAGTTCGCGCGACTTCCATTCGATCAGCCGCTCTACGTGATGTACTCGTCAGGCACGACGGGCCTCCCCAAGTGCATGGTCCACGGTGCCGGCGGGACGCTTTTGCAGCACCAGAAAGAGCACCTCCTGCACTGCAATCTCACGCGGGGCGACCGAGTGTTCTACTTCACGACCTGCGGTTGGATGATGTGGAATTGGCTCGCCTCCGCGCTCGCTGTCGGGTCCACGCTCGTGCTCTACGACGGAGCAGCGTTTCTTCGCGGGCGAGCGATTCTGTGGGACATGGCGGCGGCCGAGCGGATCACAGTCTTCGGAACGAGCGCGAAATGGCTCGCGCTCGCCGAGAAGGAAGGGCTCAGGCCACGCCAGACTCACGACTTGTCGGCGCTCGAGTCGATCCTGTCCACAGGCAGCCCGCTTGCCGCGAACAGCTTCGACTACGTGTATGAGCATGTGAAATCCGACGTGCGCCTCAGCAGCATCAGCGGCGGTACTGATCTCGTCTCCTGCTTTGCGCTCGGCAACCCCATCGGTCCCGTCTGGCGCGGAGAAATTCAAGTGCGGGGCCTCGGCATGAAGGTCGAAGTCTTCGACGAAGAAGGACATTCCATCATCGAGCGCCCGGGAGAGCTGGTGTGTACCGCACCGTTCCCGAGCATGCCGATTTACTTCTGGAACGACTCCTCCGGCGAGAAATATCGGTCGGCGTACTTCGATCACTTTCCGAACGTGTGGCGTCACGGCGACTGGGCGGAATTGACCAGCCACGATGGTGTGGTGATCTACGGCCGGAGCGACGCGACGCTCAATCCCGGCGGGATTCGCATCGGCACGGCCGAGATTTACCGTCAGGTCGATCAATTACCGGAAGTGCTCGAGAGTCTCGTCGTTGCTCAGGAGCTGCCCGGCGCGCATGACGACGTGCGAATCGTGCTCTTCGTACGCCTCGTCGCGGGCGAGCTCCTCAGCGAAGCGCTGAAGGAGCGGATCCGCTTACAGATTCGAAGGAACGCGAGCCCGCACCACGTTCCGAAGAAGATTGTCCAGGTCGCGGACATTCCGCGCACGATCAGCGGCAAGATCACGGAGCTCGCGGTGCGCGACGTGATTCACGGTCGGCCGGTAAGGAACCGGGATGCCCTGGCGAACCCGGATGCGCTGGAGCTGTTTCGCGATCTGCCAGAGCTGCGCGACTAGCCCCTAGGCTCTAGCCCCTAACCCCTTCGTATATTCCGCTCAGGGGACACTTTCAGCGCCGGAGCTTCGATGGCGACCGCGACCTTACCAGCGTCAACAGCAACTCAGGACATTTTCCCGATCAACGGAACCGACTACGTCGAGTTCTACGTGGGAAATGCAAAGCAGGCGGCCCACTACTACCAGTCGGGCTTTGGCTTCCAGCTCGTTGGGTATCGCGGACCGGAAACGGGAACGCGAGATCGTGCGAGCTACGTGCTGCAACAGAACAAGATTCGGCTCATCGTCACATCCGCACTCGGACCCGATGGCGAGATCGCGCAGCACGTCAACACGCATGGTGACGGCGTTCGCGACATCGCATTGTGGGTCGACGACGCACGAGATGCCTTTTCGAAGGCCGTCGCGCGTGGTGCTGTGCCGCTGCAGGAGCCCAAGGTGCTCGAGGACGACAGGGGCGAGGTTGTCGTCGCCGCGATTCGTATCTACGGCGACACGATTCACTCACTCGTCGAGCGACGGAATTATCGAGGGCTGTTCATGCCGGGCTTCGTTGCCCGGACGCCGCACTATCAGGCGCCAGACGCCGGACTGCTCTACGTCGATCACTGTGTGGGCAACGTCGAGCTGGGGAAGATGAATGTCTGGGTCGGCTTCTATGAAAAAGTGATGGGCTTCAAGAACCTCATCACATTCGACGACTCCGACATCTCCACCGAATACAGCGCGCTGATGTCGAAGGTGATGGCGAATGGGAACGAGCGCATCAAGTTCCCGATCAACGAGCCGGCGCAGGGCAAGAAGAAATCGCAGATCGACGAGTATCTCGATTTCTACGGTGGGCCGGGCGTGCAACATCTCGCGCTCGCAACGAACGACATCATCAAGACGGTCACCTCGCTACGTGACCGGGGAATCGAGTTCCTCAAGGCGCCGACCTCGTACTATGACGATCTGCAGCGCCGCGTCGGCAAGATCGACGAGCCGATCGACACCCTCCAGGAGCTCGGCATCCTCGTCGATCGCGACCCGGATGGATATCTGTTGCAAATCTTCTCACGCAACGTGCAGGACCGACCGACCGTGTTCTACGAGATCATTCAGCGCAAAGGCGCGCGCGGGTTTGGCAAAGGGAATTTCCGCGCGCTGTTCGAAGCGATCGAGAGAGAGCAGGCGGCGAGGGGGAACCTCTAACGAGCTGCCAGGTGATACGCATATGCCCATCTATCACACGTTAGGCTCCATCCCGCGCAAACGGCACATCGCCTTCCGAAAGCCGAACGGCGGCATCTACGCGGAAGAGCTGATGGGTCACGAGGGTTTCACCGGGACGTCGGCGCTGCTGTATCATGTGCATCCGCCCACGACGGTGAAATCGGTGAAGCGGATAAGAGATCTCAAATACGAAGCCGACCCCGAATCGGCGTTGCGGCACCGCCATTTTCGGACGTCGCAAGCAAAGAGTGGCGGCAGCCCGACGCTCGACCGGCTACCGCTGCTGTTCAACGCCGACATTGCGATGCTCTATGTCGAGCCGGACGAGCAGGACGCGCATTTCTACCGGAATGCGCAGGCCGACGAGGTGGTCTACGTCGCCAAAGGCAGCGGGACGCTCGAATCGGTCTTCGGCGACATCCCGTTTCGTGAGGGGGATTACCTCATCATCCACCGCGGCATCCTCCACCGGTACAAGCTCGACATGAAAGGGGATCATCCAAAGTTCCTCATCATGGAGAGCCGGGGTCACGTGCGCTGGCCCAAGCGATACCGAAACGAATTCGGTCAGCTCAAGGAAGGCGCGCCGTACTCGGAGCGCGACATTCGACGCCCGATCGAGCTCAAGACGCACGACGAGATGGGCGACTTTCGTCTCCTCGTGAAGCAGTACGACGGCCTCAACGAGTTTATCCTGGATCACCATCCATTCGACGTCGTCGGTTGGGACGGCTACTTCTATCCCTGGGCGTTCAATATCTATGACTTCGAGCCGATCGTCGGCCGCGTGCATCAGCCGCCGCCGGTGCACCAGACGTTCGAAGGCGATGGGTTTGTCATCTGCTCATTCTGTCCGCGGCCCTATGATTTCGACCCGGAGGCGGTGCCGGCACCCTACAATCACAGCAACGTCGATTCGGACGAAGTGTTGTATTACGCATCGAGCGAGTTCATGAGCCGCAAGGGCATCGAATTTGGCAGTATCACGCATCATCCGGACGGAATTCCGCACGGTCCGCATCCGGGGCGCGCTGAGGCATCGATTGGCGCGAAGCGCACCGACGAGCTGGCGGTCATGATGGATTCTTTCCGTCCTCTGCACATCGCGAAGCAAGCGCTCGCCATCGAGGAGCCGAATTACCAGAAGAGCTGGATCGAGCAACAGCACGCCGGCTTCAATCCGCCGACGAGCTGACACGAACGCGCCTAACGGCTATTCGCGAGCGAATACAATTGGGCTGCCTGGGCTGCCGTGAGATCGTACGGATCGATCGATTTCGCGACGGGATGGGTGCCGTCCATGCCGATGGCCGCCGCACGGATCCAGCTTCGCCGACACGACGGACAGGTCGCGATACTGAGATTCAGCCCAACAAGGCGCCGCCTGCCGAGCGCTCGCGCGATACGTTCACCGACGTTCGGTAGCTTGATACCGGCTCGCGCGAGCACGTCGTCGAACACCGCGGACGGTGCGCGCTGTAAGAGCTTCCTTGTCCGCGCATAACGACTGCAGGCCGTACATGCTTCGCGCGCCTTGAGCCCGAGCCACATCGTCAATCCGCCGACGAGGAATCCGGCGACCTGCAGCAGCTCGTGCGCATAGCCCAGAAGCCCGAGCTCCGGTGTCGTGTCGATCGTCCGGCCGCCCTGATTCTGAAGCACGAGCTGCATGTGCTCGGTGCGCAGGCGAAGGTAGTACCAGAACGGCACTTCGTCGCTGACTGGCGTCCCGTCCGACAGGCTGACGGTGGCAAAGTCGACCCAGTGCATCAGTAGCCACGTCGACAAGCCGATCGCGAGCATCTCGAAGAGCATTCGTCGGGTGGGCAGCGTCTGCGTCGCTCGCGCCGCGGCGTAATAGCCGCTTGCGGCACCGAGTCCGCCAAGCAGCGCACCCGCCGGAATGACGAACCACAGGGTGAGGCCGAGCATGTCGAGATCGAGCCAGTGTTGCAGTCCGACGTTGACGGCGACGACGGTGATGGCGGCGACAATGCCCGCGAAGGTCGTGAAGACCTCCGCGGACATGTCGCGCATCTCGGAGGCAAATGCCGACCGAACGGGGACCGCGAGCGGCGTGTTCATCGTGCGCGATCGACGTTAGGCAGCGCGTCGCGGTGTCGTGCCGGTGCCGCCCGACGGCATCGGCTGTGTCGCGGCGGCTTGGTACACCGGGCGGCCGTGCTGAGTGAAGACGAGCACGGCGATGCTCCAGAGCACGGAGAAGACGAACATCGTGAGCCACAAGTCCGTCACCTCACCTGGCGTTTCGAGCCAGGCACAGAGCGCGACGGGGAGTGCTGCGATCAGATCGATCGCGTATATCCGCAGCACGCGACGCCAGTTCATCGGGCGCTTGCCGACGAGCTGGAAGTTGTACTGCATCATCGTGCCGTGCCCTTCGGCGCTACCGGGCCGGACGAGCAGCGTCCCGATCGGCAGGATCGGAATGAAGAGAATCGTCAACCACCGCGTTGCTTCGTACGTGTCTTCGGATACGCGACGATAATCGAGAAGCCGAATTCCGGTTCCATTCACGGAGTACGGCTTGAGGAACAAGCGCGTCGACATGATTGGTTAGTGGCTGAGACCCCGAGCCGGGGGCGGGGAATACACCAGCGTGGCTCGCGTTGGTTCGACGTGCCGATGGGCAGTCGCGTCACGCGTTCGCGTTATGCAATGCCGGGCAGATTAGCCGTGTCGTCGCCCTGTGGCGAGAATGCTTTTCTTATCGGAGTGAGCGAACGATCTACATGGAGTTCTGTCCGACCGTCTCGAACTCGTCTTTGAGACGGGTTTCAACTGTTCTCAACACGGACACGGCCGGACACGCGCGGACACCGCCGGACAACAGAAAGAAACCGTGAACAGCTTTTTCAGAAGATCGTCGACGCCCTTTGGTCGTGTCCGGCCGTGTCCGCGCTGTGTCCGGCTATGTCCGTGTCCGCGTTCAATTGTTGATCGCTGCGCCGCCAGTGAGCGGCGACGGTCGGAGATCTCAAAACTGGTGATCCCGCAGTCCGACGACGGCATTAGCTCCTCGCGCCTTGATCGAACGCCGCAATCGCGTTCCTCGTGAAATCGGACAGCACCAGCGTTCCGCTCATCTCGGCCCGCGACTCGAGCAACCGATCCCAGTCATCGGTGCCTTGCCAGAAGATTGCTTTCAGCTGCGCGAGCGCTTGCGGGTTCGATCGTGCGAGCTTGCGAGCGAAGGAATCGAGGCCGCTATCGAGCGCGTTCACGCTGTCGAACACCTTCGCGTAGAGACCGAATTCCTCCGCCCAACGAGCCGTTCGCCAATCGGCGTCGATTGCCATGGCGCCAAAACCGCCGAGGCCAATCTTCTTCTGGATGACCGGTCCGACGACGAACGGGCCGATTCCCACCGCGAGCTCGCTCAATCGTATCGATGCCGATTCCACGGCCATCGCATAGTCGGCCGCCGCGACGAGGCCGACACCTCCGCCGACGGTTTTTCCGTGCACCCGCGCGATGATCACCTTGGGGCACCGCGTCATCGCGAGGATCACGCGCGCGAAGCCCATGAAAAACTCCTTACCGCCAGCGGCGTCGCGGATGCTCCTCAGCTCATCGAACGATGCGCCGGCACAGAACGGGCTACCCCCCGTGTCGCCGCTCCGGAGGACGATCACGCGCACCTCGTTCTGCGTTCCGAGTCGGTGAATCTCGGACGCGAGTCGAGCGAGCAGGGCGGCGGGCAGCGAGTTGCCCTTGGGATGCGTGAAGCGAACGGTGGCGATCGCATCGGTGATGGCGACGTCCACCTCGCCGTCGGCGGTTTGCGACCTCGAGATCGTCAAATCGGGCATTGCAACACGCTATACGCGCCGTGGCCGGCGCGCCACGCTTCACGCCTCCCGCGACCCGCGTGTATAATTCGAGTGTCATGACGCCAATCCAGCCTCAACAGACCCCTGTTTCGTCGCCCGAGGATCCCGAGCGCGTCGCGGCGTTCGAGGCGCGCATTGCCGCGGGGGAGACGATCGAGCCGAAGGACTGGATGCCGGAGCGCTATCGCCGGCAGTTGGTTCGGATGATGTCGCAGCATGCCCACTCGGAGATCGTGGGGATGCTCCCGGAGGGCAACTGGATCACGCGCGCGCCATCGCTCCGGCGCAAGATGTCGCTACTCGCCAAGGTCCAGGACGAGGCGGGGCACGGTCTCTACATCTATTGCGGGACGGAGACGCTCGGCGTCGATCGCCAGGAGCTCATTGAGCAGTTGCTCACCGGCACGGCGAAGTACTCGAGCATCTTCAATTATCCGACGCTCAGCTGGGCGGATATCGGCGCGATTGGCTGGCTGGTGGATGGCGCTGCCATCGTCAATCAGACGATGCTCGCGAAAGCGTCGTACGGACCGTACGCGCGAGCGATGGTGCGCATCTGTAAGGAAGAGAACTTCCACAAGCGTCAGGGCTACGAGATCATGGTGACGCTCGCAGCCGGGACGCCAGCGCAACGGCGCATGGCGCAGGACGCGCTCGACCGCTGGTGGTGGCCGTCGTTGATGATGTTCGGACCGCACGATGGCCAGTCGTCGAATAGCGACGAGCTGATGCGGTGGGGTGTGAAGCGCAAGAGCAATGACGAGCTGCGTCAGCGTTTCATCAACTTGACCGTTGCTCAAGCCAAAGCGATCGACCTGGTCATTCCAGATCCGCAGTTGGGCTTTGACGAGACCACGCAGGACTGGAGGATTGGACCCATCGATTGGGACGAGTTCTGGCGGGTAGTGAAGGGGAACGGCCCCTGCAATCAGGAGCGGCTCGCCGCTCGCCGTGACGCGCACGCCGATGGCGAATGGGTACGGGTTGCGGCCGCGGCGTACGCCGCGAAGCAGGCGAAGATCGATTCCGCCTTCGAGGCAGCCTAACGAGGCAGCAGCTTTCTTCACGACGACGATGGCGAACGAGAGCACGACGCAGGGATCGCGCGCCGACGCGGCGGAGCCGCGCGACAGCCAATGGCCGCTCTGGGAGGTGTTCGTCCAGCCGCCCGGGGGCGATCCCCACGAGCACGCGGGCAGCGTGCACGCGGTCGACGCCGAATCGGCGCTGCAGAACGCGCGCGACGTGTACGCGCGACGTGGCGAAGCGGTCAGCATCTGGGTCGTCCGCTCGGGGCAGATCACCGCGTCGACACCCGAAGACATGGGTCCATTCTTCGATCCGGGCAACGACAAGCCCTACCGGCATCCGCAGTTCTACAAGATCCCTCGTGGCATCAAAGTCTGAGCAGCGCGCCGAGTATCTCCTCCGCCTCGGCGACGACCGGCTCGTGCTCGGTCATCGCCTGTCGGAGTGGTGCGGTCACGCGCCCATCCTCGAGGAGGACATCGCGCTCGCGAACATCGCGCTCGATCTCGTCGGTCAGGCGACGCTGCTGCTCGGCCGCGCCGGCACGGTCGAAGGGAAGGGACGCGACGCCGACGCGCTCGCCTATCTGCGCGAGGCGGTCGAGTTTCGAA
This sequence comes from Gemmatimonadaceae bacterium, assembly GCA_036496605.1. Classification (NCBI taxonomy): domain Bacteria; kingdom Pseudomonadati; phylum Gemmatimonadota; class Gemmatimonadia; order Gemmatimonadales; family Gemmatimonadaceae; species Gemmatimonadaceae bacterium. The sequence goes on from DASXKV010000067.1 coordinate 184,109, forward strand.
ACGCATTGCTCGTCGAGCTCCCCAAAGGTGACTTCGCGCTCACGATCGTTAGGCAGCTCTTCTTCGGCGTCTTCGTACTGCTGCAGGCGGAAGCCCTTCAGAAGAGCACCGATCGCGATCTCGCCGGCATTGCGGCGAAGGGCGTGAAGGAATCGCGCTATCACGTGCGCCACAGCGCCGATTGGGTCGTGAAGCTCGGCGCCGGCACGGAGGAGAGCCATGCGCGCACGCAACGCGGCGTCGACGACCTCTGGCGCTATACCGGCGAGCTCTTTCTCGCCGACGACGTCGACCGCGCCGTTGCCGCCGAGAGCTTCGGCGTCGATCCGTCGACGTTGGAGAGCGCCTGGCAAGCGACGGTACGAGACGTTCTCTCCCGCGCCGGCCTAACGATTCCCGCCACTACCTACATGCAGCGCGGCGGACGCGAGGGCCGGCACACCGAGCACCTCGGCCACATGCTCGCCGAGATGCAGATCGTCGCACGCTCGCACCCGGGAGCGTCATGGTGAGCGCAGGCGCCTCGAGCCGAGACGAGATCTTCGCGATCCTCGATGAGGTAAAGGATCCAGAGGTGCCGGTGCTGAGCGTCGTCGAACTCGGCATCGTGCGCGATGTCGCGGTCGACGGGTCGGCGGTGACGGTCACGATCACTCCGACGTATTCGGGCTGCCCGGCAATGCGCGTGATCGAGGAAGAGATCAGGGCCGCGCTCGAAGCTCGGGGGCTGTCGCCGGTGCGACTCGAAACGGTATTCGCCCCGGCCTGGACGACGGAATGGATGAGCGCCGACGCGAAGCGAAAGCTCGCCGCCTACGGCATCGCACCACCCGGCCGGGCGCGTGAGGAGTCGCTCGTTAGCCTCACGCGTGCGCCGGTCGTCGAGCGAGTGCCATGCCCCTACTGTGGCTCGCGGGACACGGAAGTGCGAAGCGAGTTCGGCTCGACGGCGTGCAAGTCGATCGCATACTGCCGTACATGCGCGCAACCGTTCGAAGCGTTCAAGGCGATTTGACGGTCCAGAAGTAAGAGAGCATGAGGGCGCGTCGAGAGAGGCGCGTCGAGAAAGGCGCGTCGAGAAAGGCGCGTCGAGAGGGGCGCGTCGAGAAAGGCGCGTCGAAAAGGGCGCGTCGAGAAAGGCGCGTCGAAAAGGGCGCGTCGAAAGAGGCGCGTCGAAAAGGGCGCTGACCAACAGAGCGGAGAGCCTCGAGCGGCGAGTCCTCAGCCGGGAGTTGAGTTGAGCTGGGGGTTCCGGCTGTGAGAGCTTCGAGCTGAGAGCTCGTAGTTCGGCGCTGGTCTCGACGCGCCCCTTTCGACGCGCCTTTCTCGACGCGCCTTTCTCGACGCGCCCCTCTCGACGCGCCCCTCTCGACGCGCCCTTTTCGACGCGCCCTTTTCGACGCGCCTTTCTCGACGCGCCCTTTTCGACGCGCCTTTCTCGACGCGCCCTTTTCGACGCGCCCCTCTCGACGCGCCCTTATAGGCCGTTCCGACTCACCGCTCGACCAGGACCAGCCACTTGCTCCCTCTCCAGAACCCCTCGGGATCGCGTATGTGCAAACTTCCGCGGAACGTCCCGTCCGCGCTCAGCTTCGTCTCGAGCGCGGAGGTACTCTGTGGAGACAGGATCTGATACTCGCGCCCTTCCTCGAGCTTGATCACGCGACTTCGCATGTGCCCCACCGTGAAGTGCGTGCTGTCGCGGATGTCGGAAGGTTGCAGGATACGTCCCCACCCGGTGACCGGCACGCCGCCGACTTCGCGCGCGAGGTGCCAATCGACGAGCTGCTTGCGGGTCCCGACGACGTAGTAGACCGTGCTGTCGCGCGCCGCGTCGGCGGTAATCACAGCCGTTAGGCGCTCATTCTCGTCGTGCAGTACGCGCGAGTACGTCGTCAGCGAATCGACCTGGTGCTGGAGATCGTCCAGGCGCATGCGAAGGTCGGCGACCAGCACGCGCACGCTGGCAAGGGCCGTGCGGCTCGAGTCGCGTTCGGTGCCGCTGGCGAGGGCGCTGTCCGCGCTCGCACGCACGCTGTCGCGCAACGCCGTCAGCACCCGTCCCTGACGCTCGGCCGCCGCCTCGAGACGCGCCAACCGCAGCCGCGCCGACCGGGCCTCGGTCAGAATGTGCGACCGTTCCGATTCGACGCTCGATAGCGGATCTTCGTGCGGATCCAGCGCGCCTGCTTCCTGCTGCAGCGTTCTAATCTTGCGAAACTCCGATTGCAGCTGCTCCATGAAGTAGTCGAACCCGTGGATCTCGCGAACCAGCAGGTCCTTCTCCATGGTCTGCCGCTCGGTGACGCCGCGAATCACGCGCAGCGACTCGTCGAGCGCCGCGTTGCGCAATCGGAGAATCATGGCATCGCCGGCGGCGCTGTCGCTGATGCTCGCTCCGTGTGATTCCGCACACGAGCCCAGCACCAGCAACCACACGAGCCCCTTCAATCGCTTCATTGCACAACCACCGTGTCCCCGACCAGCGCGGCACGGAGACGTCGCGCTCGGTCCTGCTCCACTGGCGTCCCGAGCAGAATCACCCACGCGAGATCCTCGCGTATCTGGTCGGCGGGACAGTCGAGATGTCCGCCCATACACGCGCCCGCGCGCGCGAGCGACAGCGGGGCCACCACCGCCGTACCCGGGTGAGCGCGGTCAATGGCCGCTGACGTCGATGCCACGATCAACTGCAGTACATCCGCCGCGGGCGTCGGAGCATTCAAGGTTTGCTCGGTCGCGGCTACCGCGGCGATCGCGAGTACGCTGTCGGCGACGATGCGCTCGCTGCTGCTGTCGCGCAATCGCAAGGCGGCGAGTATCCGCAAGCTCCCAACGCCGTCCCCACGCTCCACCGCTGCGGCGGCGGAGTCGACTGTCCGTGGCGCGATCACTCGCGGCGGACTCGCCGGCGGTGCGGTGTCCTGCGTTCCCTGCGCGGCCACCGAGCCCGCCGAAGACGCCCACGTCTGAGCGCGCTGACCTAACAGACGCGCTGCTGCGACACCAGCGAAGACGACGATAGCCGCGCCCGCGGCGATGGTCGCCACGAATGGTGCGCGGCTCCGCGCTCTGGCGACGCCGGCGGAGATACGTGCCGATCTGCGTGCCGCGTCCGCATCGTGTTCCTCGCGACGCCACTCGTCCGTGAACCAATCCAGCAGAGTCGTTAGGCCCGCCGGCCGAATCGCGTTCCGCACCGTACCAGCCGACGAGAAGGCAAAGCAGCGAAGTCGCGGGAAAGCAGCCAGGAGCCACCCGAATGCGGCATCGCCGAGCGCGGCGCGAAGCGCTGCCTCTGGGGAGTCGATCATGCGCTGCATGTCCGCAAGCGGCAGCCGATCGATCTTGGTCAACGCGACGGCAACCGGGACACCGAGCTCCGTGGCCGACGCGGCGTCGAGCATCGCGATCAGTTGACGCAGCAGCGCTGGACGATCTGGCGCGGGGACGGAGCCCGGCACCGGCGCCTCGAGCAGCCACAGAATCGCGTCCGCCGTTTTCGCGGCTGCCATCGTCCGACGCGCGCTGGCGCTCGACGGGTCGGCCGCGAGCTCGCCGCGCGGATCGAGAACGGTCAGATCGGCGGCGAGCGTTGCGCGCCGGCCGGTGTAGCGCCTAACGGGCGCCGTGAATGCGCGCTCGGCGCGCCGGACGGGCGTCTCTTTGACGCCCCGGAGCCGCAACGCGAGCGAGGAACTGTCCGCATAGGTGAGGACATCGGGCGAGGCCGCCTCGAGGTCGATCGTCCAGCGATCCCCGACGCTTTTCGCGCCATCGCTGAGCAGCGCGCCAATCAGGCCGCTCTTGCCGCTGTTCACACCGCCCCAGAGCACGATCGTGCGCCGGCGCTCCACCTCGGGAGCGCGTGGCTGGCCGCGCGTCGAGATGCGCTTCATGCGGCGGCTTCCTCGGTGCGGTCGGCGAGAATCCAGCGAATTGGCGCGAGCACCCCGCGAGGTTCCGGCGCTCCGACGAGAACCGTGGCGCCGTCGCGACGTCGCGGTGTGCGGCCCAATGAGGACACTTTAAACAGTGCGAAACGGGCGCAGTGTGCACGTAGGGCGCGCATTGGCTCGCTGCCGAAACTCTCGAGCCATCTCGCTGCATCTCGCCGCGACGCGTCAGGCGCTTCGTCCGTCTGCGTGAGGCAAACAGCAACGGGTACCGAGACGGCGGGAGGTGCGGCGCCCGCCCGCTCGGGCAAGCGAGCGAGGGTTGTCGTGAGCCACGTGACGCACGCGTCGCGGGCGTCGGCGCTCGCGGCCATCGTCGCGACCGGGAGGAGCAGGATGACGCCGCACGCATCGTCCAGCCGCGCCGATGACGGATCGCCTGCTGCCGCCTCACTCGGGATCAGTTCGGCGACGCACGCCGACCGACGCCCAGAGACATCTGGCGCCTGCGTGATCGAGTAGATGCGAAACACTGGCGTCGCGCCAGTCGGAACGTTCGAGGACGTGAGCGCAATCCCCTCAGGATGCGGAGCACTACGCCGCGCCACCCAGGTCGCCGACGCATCGTCGGCCGGTACGATCGCGAACGGGCGCTCATCTCTCTCTCGCGTCACCCACATAACGAGTGACGTGAGGTAGAGCGACTTTCCGGAACCCGGCGGGCCCCACAAAATGATCGAACGACGTCGTTCGCTTGACACGTTCCCGCCCCTTTGCGCGATACGCGAACATCAATGGGTCAGTTCGCGTATCGTACCGCTTGAACGGCGCTGCATCAAGCGCGAAAAACACCTGTGATGAGCATCACATAGAGAGCAATGCCGCAATGCGTTCGGCGATTCGATCGGCATCCGGAAGTACGGCGTCGAGCAGCACTGGATGGTACGGCATCGGAACGTCCTCGACCGCGAGGCGATCGACCGGCGCGTCGAGCGCCCAAAACGCTTCTTTCGCCACCGTCGCGGCGATCTCGGCACCGAATCCAGCCGTGAGCGTATCCTCATGGACGATCAGGCAGCGACCGGTTCGCCCCACCGAGGCGAGCACCTGGTCCCGATCCCAGGGGGCAACCGTGCGCAAATCGAGTAGATCGATCCGGTCGGGAAACCGGTCGGCCGCCTCGACACATCGATGAACCATGGCGCCCCAACTGACCAGGGTCAGATCTCTCCCCTCGCGCAATCGGTTGGCGCGGCCAAGCGGCAGGACGTAGTCGTCGCCCGGGTAGCGTGCGCTGCCGTCGCTGGTCATGAGCAGCGAACGATGCTCGAAGAACATCGTCGGGTTCCCGCCGCGCATCGCTGCCCGCAAGAGACCGACGGCGTCGGCGGCATTGGAGGGAACGAGTACCTGCCAGCCTAACGAATGCGCGAAGCGCACCTCGTCGCTGAGACTGTGCCAGGGATCGCCGACGTCCTTGCCGAATCCGCCTGGCATGCGGACGACGATGGGAGCCGCGAATCGGTTGGCTGTCCGCCACCGCAGCGTCCCGCAGTTATTGAGCTGTTCGGCGGCGGGGTCCGCGTATTTGCGAAATTGAATCTCCGCGACCGGCATCAAACCGCCGATTGCCATGCCGACGGCGCGGCCGATGATGCCTTCTTCCGAGAGGCTGGTGTCGAAGACACGCTTGTGGCCGAACTGACGCTGCAACCCCTCGGTGACGAGGTGCACGCCCCCCTTTCGGCCGACATCCTCCCCGAAGACGAGGCACTTCGGATTGACCTCGAGCTCGCGGCGCAGCGTACGGCGAATCGCGTCCGCAAAGCGAACCACTTCGCCGTCGCCTTCCGGTGCTTCGTTGCCATCGAGCGCCGTACGTTCCTGGAGCGTCAGACCGCCGACCGTGGCCGGCTCGCCAGCCTCCTCGAGCACGTGTCGCCTAACGAGATCCGGATCCGCCGGTGGCCGAGCGCGTGCCTTCCGCAGGCCTTCGTCCACGTCGCGCTGCACTTCGGCTTCGACCTCGCGCCACTGAGCCGCGGAAATGACCCGTGGCACCAGGTGGCGTTTCAACTTGGGCAGCGGATCTCGCGTGAAATCCGCGGCGATCTCCTCTTCGGTGCGATAGCCGCGCTGATTGTCCGGACCCGAGTGACTGCAGAGCCGCGGCACCGCGAGGTGAACCAGAGCGGGTCCTACGCCCGAGCGCGCGTAATCGACGCATTCCTTGAAGAGTCGAGCCGCTTCGACCGGGTCGGTACCGTCCCCGTCGCGGACCAGCAGATTGCCGAATGATGCAAGATTCTTCGCGATGTTCCCGCCCGGCGTCTGCATCTCGCCGCGCACCGAGATGCCAAGTCCGTTGTCCTCGATGTAGAAGACCATCGGCAAGACCAGCGTCGTCGCCATCGTCAGCGCGGACCAGAATCCGTTCGTTGCAACCGAGCCTTCGCCGCCCAGTACGACGCTGATTGCACCCTTGTACGATGCGTCGCCGAGGACGTCGCGATGATACAGAATCGATTGCGCCCACCCTGCGCACGGTGTGTACTGCGAGCCGACGTCGCCCGACATCGGTAGTACGATCGGACCATCCTTTCGAGGAAGATTGCAGACGACGCCGATGTCGCGGCCGTCGCTGAATCCACCGGAACGCCCGAGGGGACTCGCGAGCGCGTCATCGATTCCAAGACCAAGCGACAGCAGGAGAGGGCGCGAGCGATAGTAGGCGCTCGCTGCATCGCGCGGATGTGTCAGCAGCGAACCGAGGATGACCTGCGCCACCTCGTGCCCGCGCGCCGAAAACTGATACAGCACCAGATGCTCGCGAGGCACCGACGCCTTGTTGCGGTTCGTTGCTTCCTCGACGTCGTCGAGCGCGCGCGACACGAGCGACGTGTACGCGATCCGCCGCCAGTCGAACGGTCCATCTGCTACGCTCGGTCGAGAACGCGCCGGAGTGCGCTTCGGTGCTGCGTGTGTTGCCATCGGTAGGTGTGAATTGAGCCTTGAGCCGGACGAAAGGTCCGAGAGTGACGACGAGTACAAAGATCGCGCAAAAACATATCTCATGTGCGCGGAATCACGTAACGACGAGCCGCCGCAGACGTCGAACGGTCGACGCGCGGTCGCAGAAAAGTCGCACCGCCGCGGCTCATTCCAATTCCGTGGCGCTTCCGCGCCCTCAACCTCATCGAGGGAAGTTCTGATGAAACGCTCACTCCTTGTCGGCGCGCCGATGCTGGCGCTCGTTTTCGCCGCCGCATGCAGCTCCGACAGCACGGGTCCCATTCAGATCACGGCCGACGACGTCAATCAAGCCGCCGTGATCTCCGCGTCCGACGCCACCGCGGAGGACGTGGCCATCCTTACCGCCTCGGATATGACCATGTCTGGCGGCGCGGTGCAGGACGTCGTGGGCAGCGGGTTGATGCTCTCCCGCACGCCGGTGACCTCGCCGAGCTATGCCTGGACCTTTGGCGACGGCTGCACCTACAGCAGCAGCACCGGTCGATTCACCTGCTCGGCGATTACCGCGGGTGGTCTGACGTTGAACCGCGACTATGCGTTCTATGATGCCGGCAACGTCGCGCAGTCGGCGTATGACGCCAGCCTCACGGCGTCGGCCAATTTCCATGTGTCGGTGACGGGCACCCACACCGCCGACAATGGTCAGGATGTCGTCAACCGCGATCGCAATCTTACGGTCACGGGCCTTGCCGGCGCCGAGACGTCGCGCACCTGGAACGGAACGGGGACGCGCAGCGACAACGGCTACCGGAACCTCAGCGACGTGAAGCGCAGCTACACCGTCAACGACAACGTCACGGTCAGCAACGTGGTCGTGAATCTGCCGCGGTCGAGCAATCCGTGGCCGATGTCGGGCACTATCACCCGGCAGATCTCCGGTACGGCGAGCGTCGAGAAGACGGGCGTCAGCAAGTCATTCTCGGTGACGAAGACGGTGACGATCACCTTCAACGGCACGCAGGACGCGACGGTCAGCGTGGGTGGCAACACCTACACGCTCGATCTCTCGACCGGGACGTGGACGAAGAACTAACGGGTAGAGGGTTGAGGGCGGGTAGAGGGTAGGGTGGAGGGTAGAGGGTTGAGGGTAGAGGGTAGAGCGTAAAGTTCGTTGAGGGTCCGGTAAGCTTGCTTACCGGGCCTTCGCCGTCTACGCTCAACCCTCTACCCTCTGCCCGCAACGCTCTACGAATGCAGCACCTACTCGTTGAAACCGAACAAGGCGTCGCACGCCTCACGCTGAATCGCCCCGATGTGCTCAACAGCTTCAACCGCGCGATGGCGCGAGAGCTGTGTGAGGCGCTGTCGTCCATTGCTTCGAACGACCAACTGCGCGCTGTCCTTCTCACCGGTGCGGGCCGAGCCTTCTGCGCCGGGCAGGATCTGGCCGAGGCAGCGCCCGCACCCGATGGATCGCTCCCCGATCTGGGGGATTTCGTGCGACAGGGCTACAACCCCATCGTTCGCGCGATTCGGAAGCTCGAGAAGCCCGTCATCTGCGCCGTCAACGGCGTGGCGGCCGGCGCTGGCGCGAACCTCGCCCTCGCCTGCGATATCGTCTTCGCCTCGAGCAATGCGTCGTTCATTCAATCCTTCTCGAAGATCGGCGTGATTCCGGACAGCGGCGGGACGTTCATTCTCCCACGGATCGTCGGGCTGCAGCGCGCGGCGGCGCTCACCATGCTCGCCGACAAACTCACGGCCGAGGAAGCACGCGACTGGGGGATGGTGTATCGGGTCGTCGAGCCACCGGCATTATTGGACGTCGCCTTGACGACAGCGGTCCATCTCGCTTCGCAGCCAACGCGCGGATTGGGGCTGATCAAGCGCGCCTTCAATCGGTCGTTAGGTGTGGATCTCGACGCGCAGCTCGACTATGAGGAGGAGCTGCAGCGCGAGGCCGGGCAGACGGCCGACTACGCCGAAGGTGTGCGAGCCTTTCTCGAAAAGCGAAAGCCGAAATTCGAGGGCCGTTAGGCGTGTCCGAGGAACCGATTCTGATCGGCGTCGTGGGCGCGGGGGCGATGGGGAGCGGCATCGCGCAGGTCGCAGCCCAGGCTGGCCATCGGGTGATGCTCGCCGACGCCCGGCCCGACGCGACGACCAAAGCCGCCCAGGACATCAGCTCGTCGCTCGAGCGTCTCGTCGAGAAGGGCAGGATCACTCGCGAGGCGCGCGAGGCGACGCTGGCGCGAATCTCGTTCGCGAGAGCGCCGCTCGACGACGTGCTCGCGTATCGCGAATGCGGACTGGTCATCGAGGCGATCGTCGAGGAGCTTGCCGCCAAGCAGGTTCTCTTCGCGAAGCTCGCTGCCTGTGTCGCCGGAGACGCGATTCTCGCGACGAACACGTCATCGCTCTCGGTGGCGTCGATTGCGTCGGCGGTCGTACAGCCGGAGCGCGTCGTCGGCATTCACTTCTTCAACCCGGCGCCGGTGCTCCCGCTCGTCGAGATCGTGCCATGGCTGGGTACGAGGCCTGAGGTCGTGAAGGAGGCGTGGAGGCTGGCCGAGTCGTGGAAGAAGACGCCCGTCTTCTCATCGGACACTCCGGGCTTCATCGTCAATCGCATTGCGCGGCCCTTTTACGGCGAGGCGCTTCGTCTGCTCGACGAAGGGGTCGCCGACGTTGCCACTATCGATTGGGCGATGCGCGAGTTGGGCGGATTTCGCATGGGCCCTTTCGAGCTGATGGACTTCATCGGCAACGACGTGAATTACGCCGTCACGCGGTCGCTATTCGAAGCGTTTTTCTTCGATCCGCGCTACCGGCCGTCGCTCACGCAGCGGCGGCTCGTCGAAGCCGGCTTCCTCGGTCGGAAGAGTGGCCGCGGATACTATGATTACCGGCCGGGCGCGACCGCGCCGCAACCGACGCAGGATCGGAAGCTCGGGGGTGCCATCCTTGACCGGATCCTCGCCATGCTCATCAACGAGGCCGTCGACGCGGTGTTTCTCCGTGTAGCGTCGATCAGGGACATCGACCTGGCGATGACGAAGGGAGTGAACTACCCGAAGGGCTTGCTGGCTTGGGGAGACGAGCGGGGTCTCGAGTGGGTGCTTCGTGCGATGACCGAGCTGCAAAGCGAGTACGGAGAAGATCGCTATCGGCCTAGCCCGCTCCTGCGCCGGCTCTCGTCGGAGCACCGGCGCATCACCGAATGAGCGACCTCGATTCGGACCAACGGCTCGCCGAGCGCGTCGTCGACGCGATGATGGCGGCCGACGCATTCAGCCGTTGGCTGGGTATTAAAGTTCTAGCGGTGCGGCCGCGCGAAGCGACTGTAGCCATGATGGTCCGCGACGAGATGGTGAATGGCTTCGGCGTCTCGCACGGCGGCGTCGTGTACGCACTCGCGGACAGCGCGCTTGCCTTCGCCTCGAACACCCACGGGCGAGTTACGGTGAGCATCGAGAATTCGATCACGTATCCGCAGCCGGTACGGGTGGGAGACGAGCTGATCGCGAAGGCGGAGGAGGAGGGCGCGAGCAATCGCCTCGGGTACTACCGCGTTACCGTCACTCGGCGCGATGGAACGGTCGTTGGTCTCTTTCGCGGCACGGTGTATAAGACGAAGACGGATTTCTTCTCCCGCGACGTTGCGGCGGGGAGTGGAGAGTGAGCGAATATGAAAGTAAGAGACGCATACATCGTCGACGGCGTTCGAACGCCCATCGGTAACATCGGTGGCGGGCTGTCGGAGGTGCGAGCCGACGATCTCGCGGCGCACGCCATTGCCGAATTGATGCGGCGTCATCCCGAAGTCGATCCGGCGGAAATCGCCGACGTCGTACTCGGATGCGCGAATCAGGCGGGCGAGGACAACCGCAACGTCGGCCGCATGTCGGCCTTGCTCGCGGGACTGCCGCACACGGTACCAGGGGAGACGGTGAATCGCCTTTGCGCGTCGGGGATGAGCGCGGTAGCGAGCGTTGCGCGAGCGATCAAGATCGGCGAGGGAGATCTCTACGTCGCTGGCGGCGTCGAGAGCATGACGCGCGCGCCATTCGTGATGGCGAAGGCCAGCAAGCCGTGGTCGCGCGACATCGAAGTCGTCGATACGAGCCTCGGCTGGCGTTTCGTGAATCCGAAGATGCGCGAACGCTACGGCGTCGATTCGATGGGACAGACCGCGGAGAACGTGGCCGAGCAGTATAAGGTGACGCGCGGAGATCAGGATTGCTTTGCTCTTGCGTCTCAGCAGAAAGCGGCTCGAGCACGGAGCTCCGGCCGCTTCGAGGCGGAGATCGTTGCGGTGTCGATTCCGCAACGGAAAGGCGAGCCAAAGCGCTTCGAGGCGGACGAGTTCATCAGGCCGGACACGACGCTCGATGTGTTGTCCAGGCTCAAGCCCGTGTTTCGGTTGGACGGCGAGGGTTCGGTGACGGCAGGCAATTCGTCTGGCCTGAACGATGGAGCCGCTGCGCTATTGATCGCGTCGGACGACGCGCTCGACAAGTTTCGCTTGCAACCCGCCGCACGCATTGTCGCGACGGCTGTTGCGGGAGTCGAGCCGCGACTCATGGGAATGGGTCCGGTGCCTTCGACTCGTAAGGCGCTCGCACTTGCCGGCCTGACCCTGGACGATATCGATGTGGTCGAGTTGAACGAGGCGTTTGCCGCGCAATCGCTCGCGTGTCTGCGCGAGCTCGGCATCGACGACAACGATCCCCGCGTCAATCCGAATGGCGGTGCGATCGCGCTCGGTCACCCGTTAGGCATGTCGGGTGCTCGGCTCGTTCTCACCGCGACGCGACAGCTCGCGATCGCGCAAAAGCGTTACGCGCTGGCAACGATGTGCATCGGCGTGGGGCAGGGAATGGCGATGGTGGTGGAGCGAATGTCATCCTGACAAGGTTGGCTTTCATTTGGAGTCTTTCATGACGAGTACGCTCACAGCTTCCGCGCTCGACCTCACCGGTGAGCATCCGCGCAAGCTGCTCAATTACGTCGCGGGCGAGTGGGTCGAAGGGAGCGGACGTTTCACGACGCTCACACATGCCGTGACCGGGGTGCCGGTGGCGGAGGCGTCGAGCGACGGTGTGGACTTCGCGGCGATGGTGGCGTATGCGCGTTGCGTCGGGGGACCGGCGCTGCGCAAGATGACGTTTCACGAGCGCGCGCTGATGCTCAAAGCGATGGCGCAGTTTCTCACCGCGCGCAAGGACGACTTCTATCGCGTGTCGGCGGCGACAGGAGCAACGAAAGGCGATTCGTGGATCGATATCGACGGCGGGATCGGGACGTTCTTCGTCTACGCGTCGAAGGGGCGTCGCGAGCTGCCTAACGAAACATTCTACGTCGACGGTGCGACCGAGTCGTTGTCGAAAGGCGGAACGTTCGTCGGGCGGCACATCTGCGTACCGCTCGAGGGCGTCGCCGTTCACATCAACGCGTTCAATTTCCCCGTGTGGGGAATGATGGAGAAGCTGGCGCCGACGTTGTTGGCGGGTGTGCCGGCGATCGTCAAGCCGGCGACGCTCACCTCGTACCTCACAGAGACGGTGTTCCGAGCGATGATCGAATCGGGAATCTTTCCCGAGGGTGCGGTGCAACTGGTCTGCGGGAGTGCCGGCGATCTGCTCGATCATCTCGACGCGCAGTGTGCGGTCGCCTTCACTGGATCCGCGGATACGGCGCGGATGCTGCGCGCGAAGCCGTCGATCCTCGATCAGAACGTTCGCTTCAACACCGAAGCCGATTCGCTCAACTTCTCGATGCTCGGTCCCGATGCGGCGCCGGGTAGCGAGGAGTTCGATCTCTTCGTGAAGGAAGTGGCGAAGGAGATGACGGTGAAGGCGGGGCAGAAGTGTACGGCGATCAGGCGTACCCTGGTTCCCGAAGGCCTCGTTGAACCTTTCATGTCGACGCTCGTTAGGCGACTCGAGAGTGTGAAAATCGGGGATCCCGCGATCGAGGGTGTGCGTATGGGTCCGCTCGCCGCGCCGGCGCAGGTGCGCGAGGTACGCAAGAGCGTCGATGCGATCGCGCGCCAAACGGAGCGCGTCTTCGGAAATCCCGACGAGTTCGACGTGGTTGGCGCCGAGCGCGCACGCGGGGCTTTTTTCCCGACGCTTCTCTTCTACGCGAGCGACCCGTTTCGCAGCACCGCGCCGCATGATGTGGAGGCGTTCGGGCCTGTGAATACCGTCATGCCATACAAGAGCGTGGACGACGCCATCGAGCTCGCCAAACGCGGCCGGGGATCACTCGTCGGATCGCTGTTCACGGCGGATGACGCGGTGGCGAAGCGGGTCGTACTCGGGACGGCATCGCACCACGGGCGGTTGATGCTCGTGAACCGGCAGAGTGCGAAGGAGTCAACGGGCCACGGCTCGCCGATGCCGCACCTTGTGCACGGCGGTCCGGGACGCGCCGGCGGTGGCGAGGAGATGGGCGGCGTGCGCGGCGTCCTGCACTACATGCAGCGCACCGCATTGCAGGGATCGCCGACCACGATCTCGCGCGTCGTCAACGAGTATATCGCGGGCGCGGATCAGAAGAAGGACCGCGTCCATCCCTTCAGGAAGTATTTCGACGAGCTCGAGATCGGAGAAACGCTCATCACGCATCGGCGCACGATCACCGAGGCGGACGTCGTGAATTTCGCGGGGATCAGCGGCGATTTCTTCTATGCTCACATGGACGATATCGCCGCGAAGGAATCTTTGTTCGAGCGGCGCGTCGCGCATGGCTACTTCGTCCTCTCCGCGGCCGCCGGACTGTTCGTCGATCCCGCGCCCGGACCCGTGCTCGCGAACTATGGCCTGGAAAGCCTTCGGTTTGTAAAGCCGGTCTACATCGGCGACACGATCTACGCGCGCCTCACTTGTAAGCAGAAGACGGTGAAGGAGGATCGCGAAGGTCAGATTCCCCAGGGCGTCGTCGCGTGGGATGTCGAAGTGAAGAATCAGGCGGACGAGCCGGTCGCGGTCTACACGATCCTGACCCTGGTGCGGAGAAGCGCCTAGCGCCAGGATTTGTCGTGACGTTTGGCGCTCGCGCCACCGGGACGTTCGGCTATCGCTGCAACTTTCACAACCCGCAAATGCAGGCCATCCTCGAGGTCGCCTGACCATTCTTGGAATCTTCGTTTTTCTATTGTGACTCACGAATAGGGGAGCTCGTTATGAACGAAACTCGCGGCATCGCGCGCGTCATGCCCACCGTGCTCGCCGCGCTTGCGGTGGTCGCATCGGCACCGGTCGCGTTCAGCCAGCAGGTGAGCTACACGCGCGCCGAGCAGCTGCTGGACTGGAACACGACGTTGCTCGTGTCCGGCGACGAGGTACGTCCGCAGTGGCTGCTCGACGGCGCGCGCTTCTGGTATCGCAACAAGACCGCCGTCGGCGCGGAGTTTGTGATCGTCGATCCGCAGAAGGGAACGCGCTCCCTGTTATTCGAGAACATGCGGCTCGCCGCGGCGATGTCGGTCGCCAACGATACGAGCTACGACCCGTCGAAACTGCCCTTCCGGACATTCAAGTTCACGAATGACGGAAAGAACGAACGGGAGATCGAGTTCACCGCGAACAAGAAGCGCTTTCTCTGCGACGTCGGCTCGTACAAATGCACGGTGCACGACACGCTGCCGAGCGAAGTGCCGTACGTGCTCTCTCCGGACAAGAAATGGGAGGCGTTCATCTCGAAGTACAACGTCTATGTTCGTCCACGAGGGGGCAGCGACTCGACGCAGCTCACGACGGATGGCGAAAAGTTCTTCTCGTACGGCCTCAACGAGCCGCGGCCGAGCGAGCTCCAGCGGCCGCAGCCGCGCCGCCCGCAGATTCGCTGGTCGCCCGATTCAAAGAAGCTCATCGTCTCACGGAACGACGAGCGGCACGTCGCTCATATGTCGTACATCTCGTACACGCCGCAGCGGCCCAAGGTCTACAGTCAACCGTATGCGCTGCCCGGCGACTCGATCGTGCCAGTCCCGGAGTTCCACATCATCGATGTCGCGGCGAAGAGTAATCTCGCGGTGAAGCTGACGCCGACGCCGAACCAACTCACCATCGTCGGATCGGCGCGCGACTCGGCGTGGAGCGCGACATCGGACAAGGTCTATGTCACGTGGTTCACGCGTGGTTCCAAGAGTGCTTATCTCGCTTCCGTCGACGCAACAACCGGTGCGGTTCACGTGATCGCGCGCGATTCGAGCAAGACGTTCGTCGAGATCGGCCCGCCCACGTTCGACCCGGTGAGCTGGTACGTCACGAAGGACGGATCTGATGCGTTCTGGTGGTCCGAGCGGGATGGCTGGTCGCATCTCTACCGTCTGGACGCGGGCGGCACGGGCGCGGTCGCGCTGGCCGGGACGCCGGCTGGTTCGTCGCGCGGCGGCGTCGCGAACGGCGAGGTGGACCTTTCGAGCTCGAAGTTCCGCAGCGGCATGCTCAAAAACCAGCTGACGATGGGTGAGTGGGACGTCGGCCAGATCGAGAACGTGGACGAGGTGAACAAGTACGTCTACTTCACGGCGCGTGGCCGCGAGCCGGGCGTGCCGTACTATGCGCGCCTCTATCGCGTGAACTACGACGGCTCCGGCCTGACGCTTCTGACGCCCGAAGACGCACACCACGACATCGATTTTTCGCCTAACGGGAAATACTTCGTCGATAGCTACTCCCGCATCGAGAAGGCGCCCGTGACGGTGCTCCGCGCGGTGCCCGATGGCCGCATCGTGCGCAAGCTCGAGGATACCGATGTCAGCCGCCTGCAGGGAGCCGGATGGAAGCCGGCGCAGGTGTTCACGGTGAAGGCGCGCGATGGGGTCACCGACCTGTATGGCGTCATCTATCTGCCGCCGAAGCTGGATAGCACGAAGAAGTATCCCATCATTGATCACATCTACCCAGGCCCGCAGGTCGGCAGCGTCGGGCAGTGGAAGTTCAAGAATGGCGGTGAGGACTTCTCGCTCGCCGAGCTCGGATTCGTCGTCATCGAGCTCGATCACCTCGGAACGCCGTTCCGCTCGAAGGCGTTCCACGACAACTATTACGGGAATTTCGGCGACAACGGTCTGCCCGATCACATCGCCGCGATCAAGCAGCTGGCGGCGCAGTACAGGTTCATCGATCTCGACCGCGTCGGAATCTTCGGGCATTCCGGCGGCGGGTTCGCGTCGACCGACGCCATGCTTCGGTATCCGGACTTCTTCAAGGTTGCCGTGTCGGGCTCGGGGAACCACGACAATCGCAGCTACAACATCTACTGGGCGGAGAAGTATCAGGGGTTGATGAACAAGGACACGCTGCGCAAGACGGACAACTTCGAGGGCTCCGCCAATAAGTCGATGGCGAAGAATCTGCGCGGCCATCTGCTGCTGATGCACGGCGACATGGACGACAACGTGCATCCCGCGAACACGATTCAGCTCGTCGACGAGCTGATCAAGGCGAATAAGACCTTCGATCTGATCATCGCGCCCAACCGGAATCACGGGCTGAACGAGCCCTACTTCATCCGCCGTCGTTGGGATTACTTCGTCACCTACTTGTTAGGCGCGACGCCGCCGGACAATTATCTCATCGTCCGCCCGGTCGATCCGGCCGGCGGTGGCAACACGCCTGATCCCGACGACGTTCCGTAAACTTTGCGTTACAGGATGCGCGCGCCCTGCGGATCGATCCGCTCGACGCGCGCGCTGGCACGAACGCCGCGCGATCCGTACGCCGCACACATCGCCTCGGCGACGCGCGTCGCCGTTGCGTCGTTGGGCGCGAACGCGAAGCTCGTTGGGCCCGCGCCTGAAATCGAGCACCCCGCCGCGCCTGCCTCGAGCGCCGCTGCCTTCGCCTCTCTGAACCCGGTTAGCAGCGGCGCGCGCACCGGCTCGGCGATGCGATCGTCAAGGGCACGGCGCAAGAGATCGAGATCACCGCTTGCGAAGGCGGCGACCATCGCGGCGATGTTTGCACTCTGCTGAACGAGCAGCGCTCGTTCGATCGACGACGGCAGGAGCGCGCGCGCCTCGGCGGTCCGAAAGCGTTGCTCGGGATGCACGAGCGCGACGCGCAGTGTCGTCGGGAAGGGAAGGCTGACGACATCGAGCGGGTCGACCGATCGGACGAGGACGAGCCCTCCGACCAATGCCGGCGCGACGTTGTCGGCGTGTCGCCCCGCGACCGTTGCCTCGGCGTCGAGCGCCGCGGCGAGCAGCGCCTGCGCGTCGAGGGGTGCGCCGAGGAGGGCATTCATCGCGACGGCACCGGCGACCGCGGACGCGGCGCTACCTCCCTGGCCGCCAGCGAGCGGCAGGCCTTTGGTCACGTGCATAACGAGTCCCCGATCCAATCGCACCCCTGCCGCGCGCACGACGGCCATCGCCGCGATGGCGGCTGCATGACGCGTGGGGTCGTTGGGGAGCTCGGGGTGTCCCGCCTCGACGATCCGGAGGGGTGTTTGGGACGATTCGTCACTGAACGCCAGCTCGACGACGTCGCCGCGCCCGGTAAGAGCACAGCCAAGCACGTCCAGTCCCGGACCGATGTTGCCGATGCCGCCGGGTGCGTACACGCGGACGTGTGGCCCGGGCGACTCGTTAGCCATCGATGACGCGCGCTTCACGCGAAGCAGAATCGTGAGGGTTCAATGGGGCGAGACGGCCCCAAACTACGCGATGAGGTACTTCCGTCACATGCATTGCCGGTTCGACTCGTTGGGATCTCACTTGACCTAACTCCGCCTCACTAATACCTGCTCATCCTTCTTGACAGCCTACTCGCGGCGTGGAGATTCAGCGCGATTCGGCGATGATGCCGCTCGTGATGCCCAACGCCGCATAGCGCTTCCTGCGAGCCGTTTCATCACGACGTCTCTCCCCGCGCTGTTACGTCGCGTTAGCGCGTGTACAAACACGGCTGATGCCAGGACCGACAGAAGGGTAGCGAACTCTCACCACGCGAGGTGCTTTCCGTGCGTCACACACTAGCATCGCTCGTCGTATTTCTCGCTCTCGCGCCGACCACCGTGGTTGCCCAAACGCGAGAGATCACTGGCAAGGTGACAGAGTTCGGCAGCGGTGTGCCGGTCACAGAGGCGACCATCGGCGTTGTTGGCGCTCAGATCGGCGTTCGCACGAATGATCGTGGCGAATATCGAATCCGCGTTCCGGAAGCTGAAGTGACCGTCCTCGCCCGCGCGATCGGCTACAAGCGACAGTCGGTGCGCGTTGTCGCCGGTCAAGCGACCGCGGACTTCGTGCTCGAGAAGGACGTCCTGGAGTTGGAGGGCGTGACGGTCACCGGTCAGGCGACGACAGTCGATAAGCGAAACGCCTCCACCGCAATCTCGACCGTGTCGGCAGAGGAGCTCATGGTGGCGCCCGCGAAGTCGATCGAGGCGCAACTCTCTGGCAAGGTGATTGGCGCTGCCATCTACGAGAACAGCGGCGTTCCCGGGGGCGGCATGCAGATCCAGATCCGCGGCGCGACGTCGATCCTCGGACAGGGCGATCCGCTCTATGTCGTGGATGGCGTCATCGTATCGAACGCGTCCGTCGCCGGCGGTCTCGCCTCGATCACGCACTCGAGCGGCTCCTCCAACTCCAGCCAGGACCAGACCGTCAATCGACTCGCGGACCTCAACGCCAACGACGTCGAGAGCATCGAAGTTCTGAAGTCCGCGGCGGCAACGGCGATCTATGGTTCCCGCGCGACGAACGGTGTCGTTGTGATCACGACCAAAAAGGGGAAGGCAGGCGCACCGCGCTATGATGTGACCGAGCGCATGGGCCAATCTCAAGCGACGCGGCTGCTCGGTTCGCGGACCTTCTCGAGCTACGCCGATGGCTGCGGGCCGACCTACAGCGCCGCCGATCTCGGGACGTGCGCAAACGGCGCCGTGAAGCCGTGGCTCGGCGGCAATCTCACCGCCGATTCGATCGCGCGCGCCAATTGCACGCCGCAGTGCGCCAAGTATGACTGGCAGGGTGAGCTCTACGGTCAGACCACTCCGTCGTTCGAAACACTGGCCACGTCCTCTGGCGGCATCGGCAACACGCGCTATTACGCCTCGCTCAACGATCGGCAGAACCACGGCGTTCAGATCAACACCGGTGCGCGACGGACGGGCGGACGGTTGAACATCGACCAGACGATCGGCGACAAGATCACGCTCAGTGGCGGCGTCGACGTCACGCACAGCTTTGTCCAGGACGGCATCGGCAACAACGAGAACTCCGGCACGAGCCCGACCTACTCGTTCGGCTACTGGCCAGCGATCTACGATCTGCGCCAGATCGATCCGACCACCGGTCGACTGATCAAGATGTATATGGGCGGCGGCGGCTCGGCGGCCTCGAATCCGTTCGAAGTACTGGCGGATATCAAGAACAACGAGGACACGTGGCGCCAGCAGGGGAACGTCCGCCTCGGCTACTCGCTGTTGTCGAGCGGGACGAATACGGTGCAACTGACGTACATCGGCGGCATCGATCGGTTCCAGTTCGAGGGCAATCAGTACTCTCCGAACTTCCTGCAATTCGAGCCGGCGGACGGATTCCTCGGAACGGCGCAGGTCTCGAACTTCGACAGCCGGTTCCTCAATCAGAGTGTGAACGCGGTCTGGACGTACACGCCGACGTGGCGCTGGCTGAATTCGGCGCAGTCGTCCATTGGCGGCACGATCGAGACGCAGTCTACAAACAATTACTTCGTGCGTCAGCGTGGTCTTACCCCGACGCGCGAAGCGGTGCGAAACGGCACCGACATTCTCACCGGCGACACGTTGACGCAGTTCGTCGACCAGTCACGCTACTTCAACGAGCAGATCATCGCGTTAGGCGAGCGCCTCTCGCTCGCGGTGGGTGCGCGCGCTGACCGCAGCAGCGCGAACGGCGATCGGGACAAGTACTACTTCTTCCCGAAGTATTCGGCGAGCTATCGATTCGTCGAGCCGCTGTCGCGCTTCACGTCGGCCATCGACGAGTTCAAGCTGCGCGCATCCTACGGGCAGTCGGGCAATCGGCCCAACTACGGCGTGCGCGATATCACGATCTCCTCTGGCGGTGTCATCGGTGGCGCGGGTTCGCTGGTTGCCTCATCGTCGGTCGGTAACCCGGCCATCAAGCCTGAAGTGATGAACGAGTTCGAGTATGGGTTCGACGGGGCGCTGCTGCGTGGTCGCGTTGCCGTCGAGGCGACCCGCTACCAGCGAGTCATCAAGGATCTGCTCGTGAATTTCCCGCTTGCACCAAGCTCCGGTCTCACGCAGCAGACGATCAACGGCGGGCAGATGTCGACGCGGGGCATCGAAGCGGGAATCACACTCGTTCCGATCAATCGGCCCAATCTCGAGTGGACGTTCCGGACGACTTATCAGAGCAACGTGCAGATAGTCGACAAGCTGTCCGTGCCTGCCTTCGTCGCACCGGGTGGATCGTTCGGCTCATCGTATGGCCGCAACCGTATCGCGGTGGGCGTGCGTCCGACGTATATCTGGGGCAACCTGCGCTTCAGCTGCATCCCGACTACGAATGGGAGCGGCCAAGTGGTGATCGGTACGGGAGCCGACGGGCAGCCATGCCATCGGCTCGCACCGGGAGAAAGCGTTGCCGGGGCGACGGTGCGCGATTCGATCGTCGCGGATGCAAATCCGCGCGGATACACGTCGTTCCTGAACACCGTGCGCTACAAGCGCCTGTCGGCGACGGCACTCGTCGATTGGCGCGTCGCGGGCTACACGTCGTCGATGACGAAGAACCTCTGGGACGAGGGCGGCAATTCGCGCGACTACGACAAGCCCTCACCCGATCCGACGATACCGCTCGGAGAGTTTCGTTATGCAAACTTCGCGAGCGGTAACATCACGCCGTACATCGAAGCGGGAACGTTCGTGAAGCTGCGCGAAGTGAACCTCACGTACCAGGCCCCGCAGCGGTGGGCGGAGCTTGCGCGTGCTCGTGAGCTGCGCATTTCGGTGCAGGCTCGGAACCTCGCGATGTGGACCAACTACTGGAGCTTCGATCCCGAGTTCAACAACTTCGGCAACCAGAACTTCAACCGCTTCATCGACCTCGCGCCATATCCCAGCAACCGGCAGTTCTACTTCAGCCTCGATCTCGGGTACTGAGCCATGACACGCATACAGATTCCAATGCGCACAATGCTCGGCGCCGCCGTGCTGGCGATCGTTGTCGGCGCCTGCAGCAACAGCGATCTGAATATCAAGAATCCGAACAGTCCGGACGTCACCGGTGCGACGGCCGATCCGACCGCGTTGCAGCTCCTGGCGACGGGCTTGCTCGTCGACCAGCGCGGGCAGCGGTCCGGCTTCATCACCAACGCCGGTGTTCTTGGCCGAGAGAGTTACACGTTCACGCCGACCGAAGGACGCAACGTTACGCATCCGCTCATCGGCATCGTCGTGAATGGCGTGCAGAAGCTGGATCCCACGGGGTTCGCGACGGGACCGTGGGGCGGTGATTACGGCACGCTGCGGGACATTTACAACTTCAAGAACAGCGTGAACAAGCTCGCGACGCTCACCCCCGCGCAGAAGTCCGCCGCGTTGGGCTTCGCCGAAACACTCGAAGCCTACATGCTGTTCGAGATCGTGCAGACGCATGATACGTTAGGCGGAATCACGGAGGTCAAGGACGACCCCAAGGCGCTCGCGCCCTTCGTGTCACGCGATTCGATGTATAAGTACATTCTCAACACGCTCGACGATGCGACGGCAAAGCTGGCCGCGGGCTCCACGGCGTTCCCGTTCACGCTGCCGTCGGGATTCGCCGGCTTCAATGCGCCGGCCACCTTCAAGCAGTTCACCCAGGCGCTCAAGGCGAAAGCGTCGACTCATTATGCCACGGCCGGCGGTGGTGCGACCGCGTGGCAAGCTGCGCTCACCGCCCTCGGCAATTCGTTCCTGAATTCCGCGGCGACATCGCGTGCCGCGCTCGATGCCGGCGTCTACGACACGTACGCTCCGTCGCCTGATACGCCCAATCCACTGTCCCAGGCGACGAACACGAATTTGTATGCCCACATGTCGTTCCAGTCCGACGTGCAACTCAAGGCGGACGGCGTCACACCGGACGATCGATACACGGCCAAAATTCGAACTGGGCTGCAGTCGCGTCAGGGTCCGGTAACGTCTGCCGGTCCAACGACCGGATCGTCGACACTCGGCTTCGGCATCTGGCCGACGGTGTCTTCGTCCATTCCCATCATCCGGAACGAGGAGCTGATCCTTCTTCGTGCCGAAGCGAAGCTGGCGACGGGCGATCCGGCTGGAGCGATCGCTGATCTGAACATCGTGCGTCAAAACTCCGGCGGTCTCCCAGCGTCCACGCTGACGGCCGCGTCGACCACCGATCAGATTCTGACGGGCATACTGTACGAGAAGCGCTACTCGCTCATGATGGAAGGCGATCGCTGGATCGACTACCGTCGCTACGGCAAACTGAATCTGCTACCGCTCGACGTCGCGTCGGGTCCGAACAAGAACTTCGTTGCAATCGTGAATCCGATCATTCAGGGGGAGTGTCTCGTGCGCGTCGGCCTCACCGGCGCTATGCTTGGGCCCAATGGTCTCAACGACTGCGCCCCATAGCGGCGGCGCGATCGGCGGTTAGGATATCTGAACGAAGCCGGAGGCCGAGAAGCACTACGGCCTCCGGTTTCGTCTCGGAGGGAGTCTTCAGTCGAGGATGTGATGATGCGTAGCACCGTTTCTCCGGTCCTGTCACTGGCACTCGCGATCGCGCTCGCGGCGTCGCGCCTCGGCGCGCAAGTGATCGTGAGTCCCGTGCAGGGGCAGGGCACCATCGACGGCCTGGTGAGCGACACGAGTATGGCGCCGCTCCATGCCGCGTTCGTCTCGATCGTCGGTACACCGATCCGTGTGGGCACGGGGCCTAACGGGAGATTCCGGATTACCAAACTCCGACCGGGTCAGTATCTGGTGATCGTGAAGCGCGTTGGCTACCGGCCCACGTCTGGTATCGTCGACGTTGCCGCGTTTGATACCGCACGGCTCTCGTACACCCTGGAGCCGATCGTCACGACGCTGGCGACGGTGACGGTCAGCGAGAAACCATTCTCGATTCGAATGGGCGAATTCCTCGCTCGACGCAAATTGGGCATGGGCGAATTCATGACGCAGGAGGAGATCGAAGCGAAAAACACGGTCTACGCCACCGAGCTCTTACGGTCGTTCAAGACGATCAATGTCTCACCAAATCGTTCGAGCGTGCTCACGGAGTGGTACGCACTCAGCTATCGCGAGGGTGCAAATCCGAGCCTTGGCGCGTGTCCAATGACCGTGTATCTGGATAACGTCGCCCTTCCGACGCCATTCAATCTCGACCTGCTGCCGTCACCGAAGGACTTGGGTGCGATCGAGGTGTACTCTGGACCTGCGACAACACCGCCGCAGTTCGCCGGTTTCGATCGCGGCTGCGGAGTGATTCTCGTGTGGACGCGAGACGGCAGTCCGTCGAGCCCCTAGGCGTTCGCCGGCGCCGCCTCGATCCGGTGAAATACGGCGGCGCCGGCGATGGAAAATGTTGCGGACGCATCGTGATCCAGACACGACGAGATCTTCAGACGCACTGGCGCGTTCGACTACGGCGTAGAACCGGCAGGCTTGGTCGGGGATCCGGTGACCGGGTTAAATTCGCGATTCCCATTGCAGTAGTTGCGACTGTAGTAGTACCAGTTAGGAACCGGGACGTAGTACGGATCCATTGTCTGGAAGTAGGCGTTCGGAGCCCACGTCAGCTCCGTGTACTTCTCGGGATACGTCGTCACCTCGACGCCGAACGGATAGTCTGCGACAAAGCACGGTTGCTTGAACGTTAGGCCGCCGTCAGCTCCCCACGCCGGCCCCTTCGTGAGCACCTGACCACTGACGCCAGTCAGTAGCTTACCCGCCATGTCTTTCACCTCTACATATACAAACACCGTCCGTATGTCCACCGTTAGGGTCGTGCTCAGGTCGGGCGTGTTGTCGCCCTCGGCAGCGAGGCCAAATCCGGCGCCGCAGTAGTTGTAGAGGCCTGCGCAGGCGCTGTAGTACCAGCGATAGTGTACGGATCCCGCGTTGCCGAGCACCGTCGCATGCCAGATGGCTGGTCCACGACATCCACGGATGAACAATGGACCGTCAACCTTCACGGCTATGCTCGTATCCGATGCGGGCGTCGTGCTCTCCGCGTGCGAACCGCCCACGGTGGAGCACAGTGGAATGAGCGTCGAGTCCACAGTGGGACTACCCGGTCCAGTGCTTCCATCACATCCAGGTTGGCTTGGATCGTCCGAGCACGGCACCTTCAGGAAGGCGCTGCCACTCTGACGTATCTCTCGACGCGGAGCGGCACCGCGATCGGCGGCGCAGGCAACGATGAGGCCAACGGCGACGGTGAGCGCGAGGACTGTGGCGTGTCGATGCATCGCTCTACCTCCAGGTCTGCACGTCATCCGCCAGCTGACGCGCGTGGGGGATTCACGGAATGAGGGAGCTCACCACTAAAGGGCCAGGATTAGAACGCTCTAATCTTAGAATCCTTTAATGAAGGAGCTGCTGATACGGCGCGGGGCCGCTGCAATGATGGCATCCCGCGCTGGCGGCGCGCGAGCATGCCGCAAGACACAGGCCGAAGGCTAACTATTGGCGGCCGTGTGTGACGCGCCGATGACGCTCACTCGTCAGGCGCGCCGTACGTAGGTCACCGCAACTCACCGGTACCCCGACGCCTGCATGTCGAACAGCTCGGCGTACAAGCCGCCGCCAGTGACCAACTCCTCGTGCGTCCCCTGCTCCGTGATCGTGCCATTCTGCAGCACGATGATTCGATCGGCCATGCGCACCGTCGAAAAACGATGCGAGATGAGAATCGCCATGCGGCCGCCGATCAGCTCCGCAAAGCGGACGAAGACCTCGTACTCGGCGCGCGCGTCGAGCGCCGCCGTCGGCTCGTCGAGGATGAGTAGCTGCGCATCGCGCATGTACGCGCGCCCGAGCGCCACCTTCTGCCATTCGCCACCCGAGAGATCGACGCCCTGCTCGAACCGGCGGCCGAGCATCTGCCGATAGCGTGCGGGAAGCCGCGGCAGAAGCGATGCCGCCAGCGACCGCTCGGCGGCGCTCGCGACCGCCGGATGCGGCTCGATCGTCGCGTCGTCGGCCCGAGGTGCCTGGTCGAGATATTCGCGCGCGCTGTCGATCTCGCCGACGGCAATGTTCTCGTCGAAGCGCATGTCGTAGCGCACGAAATCCTGAAAGATCACGCCCACTGCCTGTCGAACCGACGCGAGATCGTAGTCGCGAAGATCGCGCCCGTCGAGGAGAATGCGCCCTTCCGTTGGATCGTAGAGACGGCTGAGCAGTTTCACGAGCGTCGTCTTGCCGGCACCGTTGAGGCCAACGAAAGCGACGCGCTCGCCAGGCGTGAGCGTCAAGTTGATGTGCCTAACGGCCCACCGATCGCTTCCGGGATACGAGAACCCGACGTCCTCGAAGACGAATCCCTCACGGACCGGCCTCGGTACCGGCGGAGCGCCCAGCCGAGCCGTGATCGTCGGCTTCATCTCGAAGAAGGTGAAGAGGTCCTTGAGGTACAACGCTTGCTCGGCAACCGAGCTCACGCCCAATAAGAGACTTTGAATCGAGCTGCGTCCGCGTTGGAACGACCCCGCGAGGAAGGTGAGCGTTCCGACGCTGATTGTTCCGAGGACCGCGCGGACGAGCATCAGGACGTATGCGGCGTAATATCCCGCCGTGCCGAGCAACGAGAGGAGAGCGCCGATTCCGGCTCTCTTATATGAAAGAATCCTGTTCTCGTCATAGAACAGATCCGACAGCTGCCGGTACCGGCCGATGAGCCACGGCGCGAGACCGAAGATCTGTACTTCTTTTGCAGTCTCGACGCTCGCGCCCACGTAGCGCAGGTAGTCGAGTTGTCGGCGCTCGGGTGTTCGGCGAAAGAGGAGGGAATACTGGAGCGACGCGAAGTGCGCCTCGCCGACGAGGGCCGGCAGGGTCGCGATCACGAGAAGGAAGAAGAGCCACACGCTGAACGCGAGGAGCGCGGCGCTGAGCGTCATCATCGTCAAGCCATCCTGCGCGAGGCTCAGCACCTGCGCGAGCAGACCGATTCGCCCCGTGGTGTTGCGTCGCGCCCGCTCGAGGTGATCGTAGAATTCGGGATCCTCGAACTGCGCGAGGTCGAGCGTCGCCGCGTGCTCCATTAGCCGGATACTCATCCGGTTGGTGAAGAGATCACCGAGCAAACCTTCGACGAGCTGGGAAGCGCGGCCGAGCGCGTCGCTACCGACGGCGATGGCGAGCTCGATGCCGACGAGGAGGGCGAGTCGCCGCCAATTCGGTGCCGCGCCGCGCGCGCGAATCACTTCATCGATAATGAGCTTGCCGATCCAGAGCGTCGCGACGGGCACGAACGCGCGCACGACGCGGAGCACCGCCGTCGCGAGCGTCAGGAGGCGATCGGTCTGCCAGACCAGGACGAGCAGCGCCGGCACGTACCGCATCGCGGCGAATCGCTCGCGCCAGGTGAGACGTTCGGGCTTGCCGTTTGTCGTCGGATGTCGTGGAGCAGTCATTTGTGGTGTAAGCTACTCCCCGCTCGCGAATGGGTAGCTGCTCGAACAGGTAGGCCGGCGCAAGGTGATAGTTTATCGCCCATGCTCAAGCGCACGCTGACGACGCTTCCGCTCGTTTTCATTCTCTACTTCAGCACCTCCGGCGGCGCGTTCACGACGGAGACGCTGGTGCACGAGGTCGGGCCAGGGCTCGCGCTGCTCATTCTGTTGCTCGTGCCGCTCGTGTACTCAATCCCGGAGGTACTGATCGTCGGCGAGCTCGCGAGCATGCTGCCGCTCGAGGGTGGTTACTATCGCTGGGTGCAGCGCGCGTTCGGCCAATTCTGGGCATACCAGAACGGCTGGCTCACCTGGATGTACTCGCTCGTCGACATGGCGATCTACCCGGTACTGTTCAATCAGTATCTGGCGTACTTCGCTCCATCGTTAGGCAGAGTGGAACGCTGGATCGTCGCCCTGCTCGTTATCTGGAGCGCGACCGCGATCAATCTCCGTGGCGCGTTCCGAGTCGGCCGCACGTCGGTGATCGCTGGCCTCTTCGTCATCATCGGGTTTTTCACGCTGGCGCTCGCCGCCCTGCCGCACATGACGCACATCCCG
Source organism: Gemmatimonadaceae bacterium (assembly GCA_036496605.1). Taxonomy (NCBI): domain Bacteria; kingdom Pseudomonadati; phylum Gemmatimonadota; class Gemmatimonadia; order Gemmatimonadales; family Gemmatimonadaceae; species Gemmatimonadaceae bacterium. The sequence continues at coordinate 211,203 of DASXKV010000067.1, forward strand.
TGGCAGCCGTTCGCGGCACCGGGACAGAACGGTCTCGGCGGCCTTGCCGTCGGCCTCTCGATCGCACTCTGGAACTACATTGGCTGGGACAACGCATCCACCGCGCAGGGTGAGGTCCGCGACGCCTCGCGAACGTATCCACGCGCGCTCGCCTTTGCGCTGCCGCTCGTCGTCGCCAGCTATTTCGTACCGCTGCTGCCCGCGTTAGGCGCAACGGATTGGCGGACGTGGACCGAAGGCGGCTGGCCGGAAATCGCGCAAAACGCCGGAGGCTCCGTCGGCCACGCGCTCGCCATCTGGATTGCCGTCGCCGGTATGGTCAGCGCGTTGGCACTGTTCAATGCGCTGCTCCTCAGTTATTCGCGCGTCCCCTTCGCCATCGCCGACGACGGGTATCTTCCGGCGCCCCTCGCGCGAACGGACAACAACGGCACGCCGCGCAACGCGGTGCTGGTCTCCGCGATCGTCTACTCGGCGTTTGTCCTCATTCCCTTCGGCAGCCTCGTCGTCGCAGATGTTCTCCTGTACTCGCTCGCCCTTTCGCTCGAGTTCGCGTCGCTCGTCATGCTCCGTCGACGCGAACCCGACTTGCGCGGTGCATTCCGCATTCCCATCGGCGCCAACGCCGTCACCGCGCTCGCCGCATTGCCGATGCTCGTGCTGCTGGTCGTGATCTTCCTGTCGTTCCGCGACGGCGAGTACGGCCTCCCCGCGCTCATCGGCACCGCCGTCGCGATCGTCCTCGGCCCTCTGACTTTCTATGTGTCTGCTCGCTTGCGCGCTGACACATCAGCGCGCGCCAATACCGCTACCTCCCTGGAGCCGCCGCTTTAGTTCCGGTGTTTTAGATCTGTCCTCCTCACGCTGATCGTCTCACGAGACGGACCCTCCCTGCGCCAATTGTTAGGTTTGGATCTTCCGGGAATTTCGAGATGATTGCGCTTTGCCAGAGTGGCCGCTGACACCACTGACACGACGCTAACGCTAACACCACTGACGGGTGGAGTTGACCCGATTTGGTGGACACCTCAAATAGTGCTTCGAGGAGGTGTTCATGTCGACAAAAGGAAAGCGCCCGCGGCAGCATACGTCTGAGTTCAAGGTGGAGGTAGTGCGCCTGATGCGAGATCGGTTGGCCACGGGGGTGAGCTTACAGCGCGTGAGCGAAGAACTTGAACTCGGCCCCGATCTGCTCCGCGTCTGGGCCAAACAGGTCGCGGCGGCGCCTAACGGCGCGACGCCGAAGCAGATTTTTCCGGGTCCCGGCCGGCGGCGCGGGTATACGGAAGTGCGGACCGCCGTGCCCGATCTGCGCCCGCTCACCCCCGAGCAGGAACTCGCGCGCTTGCGCCGCGAGAATGAGCGCCTGCGCCAGGAGCGAGACTTCTTAAAAAAAGCGGCGGCGTTCTTCGCGAAGGAGTCGCGGTGAAGTACGCCTGCATTGCCCAGCATCACGGGGACCGGGTGCCGCGCGAGCAGCGCTATCCAGTGCGACTCATGTGTCGGGCGCTCGAGGTCTCCCCCTCGGGCTTCTACGCCGCCCAAACCCGCGCGCCGAGCGCCCGCGTCCAGGAGGATCAGCGACTCCGCCTCGCTCCTTTGTCAGCGGTTTCAGCGCCGTGTCAGTGGCCTCAGCGGCCTCTCCCGATGCCAGTGCTTCGCACGGTTCCCAGAATTTCCTGAAGAACCCAGTACAGTCCCGTCGATCCCCGCCGCGAACTTCGTGGCGGGACTGCGCGTGAGGACTGTCTCACGAGAGAGACACTCGACCTCCAATTGTAAAATTTCTCTGATCGGCACTTGACACGGTGCCTAACGTCTCCGAGACGAAAAATCATATGCGGCAAGAGCTCCGCTCACGACGTTCTTTCGCGGTCAGTTCCTGACGCAAGCAACCGCATAGCGAGTTGCCTGAGCACGCGCAACATCAACGATCATTAGTAGTTACACAATCTCCGCGATCGCATGCGTAGGGTTAGACTCGCGCTCGGTCGTGAGACGTCGTGACGCCCGCGGAGTGCTCACGCATTCGACGGCGGTACGCACCGCCCCTTGCGCAAAATGCCTATATATAGGGGGACGAGAGACGCGGTTTTGATCGTGACCGACGCTCCTCGATCACGAACTCGTTTCCCGAACGCTCACAGTTCGTTCGGCACTTCGATGCGCTTACCGCGAGATGTTCGTTGCGTCGTCTGGCGGCGCGAGTCTCGCGAGCGAGGGCGGCAGAAATTGCCTCTTGCGTCAATGGCCGGTTTTTGCGTTTAGCCCATGCCCATATAGCGGGAAGAAGCAGCGATGTTCTCGCCACGCGGTCTCGTGCTGATGTCCCGCCGATCGCGGATTCCCACCTTGTAGACTCGTTGCGCGACCGCCGAGAAGAGTTCGCGTTCGGCGATTCGACGAGCTGCGCCGACGAGTTAGAAGCTCGTACCGCGAGCGTTCAAGCCGTGCCGGTCACGAGGCGCATCGCGACGCCGCAATGTGCGGATGGCCCGAGAGGATGAAGCCTGTGACGCGCGAACTGAGACATGTACAACCGCCTCGCACGTTCGTTTCACTTGATCATCAGCTCAGCCACTCGTATCACGACACCGCCAAGATCGAATTGAATCGCGTACCGCGAGAACTGAATCGTGCACAGGAGAGACTCCGCGTCGTCCCGAAGGAACTCAAGCTCGTCGCGGGCGAATTGATGGCTGTCCAGATGAAACGAAGAGCAGTGCCGATCGAATTGATCGGTGTGCAGACCAGTTTGCAGCTCGTCCCGCTCGAACTGATCGGTGTACCGAGAGAATCATTCGTCGTGCCGGAGGAATGAACGGCCGTCCACCAGGAAGTGGTCATCGTCCAGCACGGATCAACAGCCGTCCAGAAGAGATGATCATCGGTCCAAACTGAAGTGGCTGCTGCGCCGCAAAGATGCGACGCTGTCCAGCAGGGATGCGAAGCTGTCCACCAGGGATGCGCGGCTGTGCCGCATGAATGCACACGCGTCCAGATGGCATGCACACGCGCACAGATCGCATGCAGACGTGTCCAGGGCGAATGGACGCCTGTCCAGGGTGAATGCACACGCGTCCGGATGCAATAGCGCGGCGTCCCGCTCGAATTCTCCGCCGTTCAGAGT